>CAYSGL010000154.1:0-4336 GCA_964430725.1 uncultured Pseudobdellovibrionaceae bacterium | reverse complement strand
AAACATATCAACATAGGGCGATAGCCCTTGTATGGCCGTTAAAGCAGGCACCCGCATTCTATCGATCAATTCGTGAATCCGCACCATCGGCTCAAATGCTTTTTGAAGCGCAGATTGAAACTGAAAATAAGCAGGGCTTATCTCAGCGATTTTCTGCTGCCATAATGTCGTTGGCACATATTTCTGCGGTTTTTCGGGCATGGTGCAGTATAGCGATTCGGATTATCGCAATCCATTACAAATTCCTCCTTGCCCGATCAATGCCCCGCGCCGCATCTGCCGCGATCTGCGCTTGGCTGGAGCGGAAGCTGTTCGCATCCGGCGTCGAAATATTCATGATGATGGTAGAGGCCGCGCCCATTCTCTGGTTTTTCGGGAGGACAGTTTCGCCGCGCTCCAGAATGGCAGGAATCTCGCCTGGCTTGAGGCCAGCGATACCGCCGCCGTGATAGCGCGGCGCACCGATAAACACATGCGCCGGAACCGCCCTGCGCTTTGGCAATCCTTCGCCCACGGTGCCGCCTTCATGGAAGAGCATCCCGAAAATACTGTCCAGAAACCCGCCGCCACCGCCGCCTATACTGCCGCCGATGGCATTAAAGAGCGGGCCAGTGATGGCCTGCTTTATAGCCATACGGGTGATTTCCGCGACAATGGAATTCGCAAGATCGCCAAGGCTTTTCAGACTATCGCCGCCCGACATGACCAGATTGACGATGGCATCCTCAGTGGCACCCATCGCATCGGTGAATGCCTTTTCGACAGCCGATGCCGCATCCTCGCCTTGTTCACGGTAGGCGTTAAAAGCGCGGATCGCTCCGGCCTGCGCGTCTTTTCGCGCGGCAAGTTGCTGTCTTTCGGCATTGGCGACAGCGCGGTTATAGACTTCTTGGCTGATCGCGCCTGCATCAAGAAGCTCTTTCAGCTTGGCGATTTCCTGCGCGTAAATTTCCGTGGCGGTGCGGGTCGCATTTGTGATCTGCTCGCCTTCCGCCTTCAATTTATTCAGACGCTCTTGCGCTTCGCCTTGATCGTAGAGTGCGGCGGCGAGCTTTTCGACCTCGGCGCGTTGCGCTGCCGTGGCACCGTCAGACATACGCGACAACGCATCGTGCACAAAGGCGGTGCGCTTATCCATTGTCAGCCGCAACATCTGATTATTCAGATCATCGACGACTTTTTTCCCTTCACGGTATGCCTGGCTATCGAAGATCTGTGCGGCAAGGCTGGCGGCTTGCTGTTTTTGCGCCGCGCTTGCTTCTTCTGAAAGCCGGCCAACAGCCTGATCCACGAAGGCTTGACGTTTATTCCCCATGTTCGAGATCTGTTTTTGCAGATCATCCATGACCTTTTGATTGGCCTGCGCCGCGCGTGTTGCGGCTTCCATCGCGGGTTTTTCAATGGCTTCGATCTGCTTTCTGGCAAGCGTTTCCGCCTGCGCGATGGCTGCATCAATCGGAGTGGCATTGCTCCCATCCGTCTGGCGCAAAGCATCAAGGCGGGTTTTTGTCGCCTCCAGCTCCTTATTGACCTTGGCGATTTTATAGGCGGGATCAGAAGACAGCTTGTCCAGCGCATCATCGATCTTCGTGCGGTGTTCGGAAATCAAATCAAGATTGCGTTGCCGCGCGGCGGCCTCTGCCGCCATTTTTGCGGCATGTTCCTCGCTGATCTGCTTTTGGCCTTCTGTGACGATCTGATTGAGCTCTTGGCGCAGTTTTTCAATGCGTTGTTCCTCCCGCACGATCACATTGCCGAGCATGGCAAAAGGAGACTCTGCCTGCGTTTTGCGGTAGTTTGCCAAAACCTGTTCGGATTTCTGGATCTTGGCCTGCATCTTTTCGATCTGCGTGCCGATAGGATCCTCGGCCAGCCATCCGCGCATGGTGTTCAAGGCACCTGTGATCGTATTCAGGGCGGCAACGGCGGTTCCGGCGACTGGCCCCGTCTTGCCAAGATCTTCCAGCAAGCCGCCCCATGCATCGGAGAACATCTTTGTCGCGCCCGTCAGCCCTTGAGCCGACCCCGCGCCAATGCCACCGAAGGTCGCCTCCAGAGAGTCGAGGATGAATTTTTGTGCTTCGGCCTGTTTCCCTGATTCCGTCAGGGTCTTGATCATCTCCTTTTGGCTATCTGTAAAATTGATGCCTGCACGTTGCAGAGCTGTCAGCTTGTCGACAGGATCCTCCAGCGCACGCCCCAGCAGCAGGATATTCGACTGCATATCCCCGCCGATGGAAGCCGCGAGATCTTGCGAGAGCTTGAGCGTGCGCGTGAACGCCTCGCCGGAAATCGAGCGGAAACGGGTCAGGGCAACGGCGGCATCTTGCACCTGTTCCGCCGTGGCCATCGTGGTCTTTTCAATGCCATCGGCAAATTCCGCGATCTGGCGTGTGGTCAGCCCCGTCGCGTTTCCGGTGGTTTTCATCGCCGCAGACAGGCGATTATAGGATTCTTCTGCAATTGCGGCTTCGCGCAAGCTGGCACCAAGACCAACCCCAAGAACCGCCAACGCCGCGCCTGCCGCCAATCCCGCAGGCCCAAGAACACGCAAGGCCGATCCGAGCGGCCCCATCCGGCTTGTCAGGCCAGTAACTGATCCCCGCACATCATTCGCAGCGGCGTTGAGTGCAAGAAGCGATTTCGAGGCAGGCTGTCCGGCCAGCTCAATTTTCTTGAGCGACTTTTCGCCATCGGTGCCGATCTCGCGCAGTTCGGCCTTGACCTTTCCGCCTTCCATGACGGAAATGCGGACAGCCAGATTGCGTTCGACGCGGCTATTCATCGGTTTCTAAACTCGCTACTGATTTTTTCATTGATGGCGGCGGTGAGGCCGATTTCGATAGAGGGTAAAAATTCGGCTGCCGCCGTTCCGTCATAGCCCAGGGCATCGGCCAGCTTTAACGCTGCCGAAAAATCCATCCCTGTAGCGACCATTTCGGAATAACGGATTTGGCCTTCGCACCGGAGGGCCAGATCCCACACTTGCCAGCCTTCCATGCTTTGCGGCTCGTGCGTTTTGTAGGGACAAAATTCGCCTTGCTCATTGGCTTTCCCGCGCGAACACGGCAAATCCATGTCCTTGCATGAGGCGCAATAATCCGGCCCGTTGTTAAAATGCCACTTACAACGAGCCGTTATTCGTTTTTTTCCTGCTCCAAAAGAAGCGCAGGCGTGAGATAAAGACGCTCGAACGCTTCCGCAATCGGCCACAAATCCATCAATGCTTCGACAGCATCCGGCGTGGCTTCAATCGGATTTCCGGCATCATCCCCGACACCTCCCCAGCCGATCACGGCATGCTGTGCCAGTTTTTTAAGCAAGATAGTGCCGCGCAAGGCCGGATCGGGATCGGTTTCCTTCAAGGCTTCGATCCTTGCCGCCATGACAAGAGCCGTTGTCGCCGGCTTCAAAAAAAGCCGGATGCCATGCGGCAAATCCAGCCAGTAATCCTCGCGCTTCAAATTCAGTGTAATCATGCGTAACTCTCCACATCGTTAATCAGTTGAACGGTCATCAGACGGAACGGGCTTGTCGTGGATTTCGATGCCTGCCAGTCAAAAGTTGTTTGCACGCCGCCTGCGCCGGAGATCGGCACCTTGGCTTTCGGCAGATACGCCTCATGGACGGTGAACAAGAGCGAGTTTTCAGCATCAATGACGTAGCCAAACTCCAGCGTCATCGGCGTGCCATCCATTGCCGCGTCGATCAGGGACGTATCGGCAAAGCGCACATCGATGCTTCCCGACAAGGCGGCAATGGTGGGATCGGCGGCATCGATCTTTCCATCGGGACGAATGGTTTCGATGCGCTCCAGCGTGTTCGAGTATGTAAGCTGCGCCCCTGTCACGTTGCCGAGCTGGACACCGTTCTTTTTGATCGATCCCTGGAACTGATTGAAACGGGTCAGGACTTCCGATGTAGGCGTGCCGCCGCCAGTCGCCGCCGCATCGGACTCCCCTTGCGCGATACAGGCCAGTGTTGCGTTTGCCGCGCCGGAACGGGCAAAATTGAGCTGCATGGAATCCACACGCACGCCCATATTCGTGAAATAAATCGGAACTTCCGGCATCCCCACCTCCAGCGAGAGGCTCGGAAGGCTGGCAACGCTTGATACGAACGTGTGCGTGTACGGGCCGCTTCCCGTTGTGGTCGGTGCGCCGAGCAAGGCTTTCAGCCAATGCCCGAAGTTCCGCACATCCACCGGAACGACAATATTGCCCTCGACACGGATCACATCGCGGATCGGCGCGTACGGATCACGGCCTTGCCCCAAAAGATCGGAGGCGATCAGCCCTTGTTCGCATCCAAGCTCCGAGGATACGAACGTGAATTT
>CAYSGL010000153.1:0-4354 GCA_964430725.1 uncultured Pseudobdellovibrionaceae bacterium | reverse complement strand
CGTCATGGGCGCGGCGGAAGCCTGCTGGCATGCCGCGCGGGACTACACGCTGGAGCGGGTTATTTTCGGCAAGCCGCTGGCCGGCCAGCAACTTATTCAAAAGAAACTGGCCGATATGCAGACCGAGATCACGCTGGGCCTGCTTGGATCGTTCAGGCTGGGTCAATTGCGCCAAAGCGATACATACGCACCGGAGGCTATCTCCCTGTTAAAACGAAATAATTGTGGCAAAGCGCTGGAGATCGCACGCACCGCCCGCGACATGCTCGGCGGCAATGGCATTTCCGATGAATACCCCGTCATTCGCCATATGATGAACCTTGAAGCCGTCAACACCTATGAGGGCACTCACGACATCCACGCCCTTATCTTGGGGCGCGGCCAGACGGGGTTGAGTGCGTTTTAACTAAAAATCCTCGTCATCGTCCAGCGACGCAAGGCCGGAGAACTGCGTCTGGGAGGACCAGAAACGCTCGAGCATTTTCATGGTCTTGTTGACCTCGGTCAAACGTTCAGGGGTCAGGTCTGTGACTTCTATCTGCTTGTCGTGACGGGCGAACATCTCTTCCAGGGCACGGTATAAATCCAGCCCCTTGTCCGTCAGCTTGACGCGGATGGACCGCTTGTCATGCTTGGAGCGGTTTTGTTCGATATAGCCGTTTTCCGTCATTTTTTTGACGTTGTACGAAACATTAGAGCCGAGATAATAGCCGCGCAGGGTCAGCTCGCCGACCGTCATGTCATCCGTCCCGATGTTATAAAGAATCATCGCCTGTACGTTGTTGATGTCCTGCAAGCCCTTACGGTCAAGTTCAACCTTAACCACATCAAGGAAATAGCGGTGCAAACGTTCGATCAACTGAATGGCATCGAAATAGGGAGTCGTTGTCACAGGGGCGGCCTTTCTATGAATTTCAACCAGTTACCTTACCACCATCAAGGTTAACGCTTTGTAAAAGCCGCGTCCAGAGCGGCTTGAGGTTTACTTTTCAAAAAAAATGGCCTAACCAAAAAAGCTAGACATTCAAGGGGGCCTGAAAATCCATGTCAGACATTCACAAACTCATCAAAACCGCTGCACCACAGGAATCAGAACTCAAACATGGCGGGCCGTTGATGAAGCCCCTGACCGGCAACGCCTTTCCGCACGTGCGTGGCCGCCGCCTGCGTCGCACCCCCGCCCTGCGCGACATGGTCTGCGAAACACAATTAACGGCAAACGACCTGATCCTGCCTTTATTTATCGAAGAGGAAATCGACGAGCGCCTGCCGATCGCCTCGATGCCCGGCGTGTTCCGCGAAACCGAAAAAACCCTTGCCCTCAAAATGAAAGAGGCGAATGAGGCCGGCATCAAATCCGTCATGCTGTTCGGCGTGTCCCACCATAAAGATCACACAGGCAGCGATTCCTACACCCCCGGCGGATTGATGAGCCGCATGGTCGATATCGCCAAGCAAGCCGCACCGGACATGGTGGTCATCGCCGACGCCTGCTTTTGTGAATTCACCGATCACGGTCATTGCGGCCCGTTGACACACGACGGCAAGGATGTCGATAACGACCGCACGCTCGACTATATCGCGATGCAGGCGATCACGGCCTGTGAAGCCGGCGCCGACATGATTGCCCCCTCAGGCATGATGGACGGGCAAGTGTCCGCCATCCGCCACGGGCTTGATTTAACGGGCTTCTCGCATATTCCGATCATGGCCTATGCCGCCAAATTCGCGAGCGTCTTCTACGGTCCCTTCCGCGATGCCGCCGGTTGTGCGCTCGGACAATATGAAGGCGCGCCCAAGAACCGCAAATCGTATCAGATGGACCCCGCCAACGCCCTTGAAGCCCTGCGCGAAGCGGCGCAGGATGAAGCCGAGGGCGCAGACATCCTGATGGTCAAACCGGGCATGATGTATCTCGATATCCTCGCTAGGTTGCGCCAGCAAACGAAGTTGCCGCTGGCCGCCTATCAGGTGTCGGGCGAGTACGCGATGATGCAATTTGCGGCACAGGCCGGCGCCATCGACTTTCAGGATGCGATGATGGAATCGCTCCTCGCTTTTAAACGCGCCGGCGCGGATATGATTCTCTCCTACTCCTCTATCGATGCGGCACGCTGGCTGGACGAGAAATAGGCAGAGGCAGAGACATGGACATTACGCCACAGTTCATTCTCCACGCCATTATCATGGGAACAGGCGCCACTATCGTTCTTGATATATGGGCGATCTTCCTCAAATTGGCGTTTGGCCTTGCCCCCTCCAATTACGGTCTGTTTGGCCGCTGGTTAGGCCATTTTTCACATGGCCAATTTGTTCATCACAATATCGCGCAAGCCGCGCCCTTCCCCCATGAAAAACTATTGGGCTGGGTTGCGCATTATGCCATCGGCATCATTTTTGCGGCCTTGCTCCTGATCCTGTGCGGGCCGGACTGGATGAACCGGCCAACGCTTCTGCCCGCCTTGCTGTTTGGCCTCGCAACCGTGTCGGCTCCTTTTTTCGTTATGCAGCCAGGTATGGGGCTTGGCCTCGCGGCATCCAAAACCCCCAACCCGGCTGTTGCACGCCTACGCAGTCTCGCCGCACATACAGTGTTCGGCTTGGGATTATATGCATCCGCTTTGCTGATAGCAGGGCTATCACCCTGATATTTCATTTTTTCCAACCATGGATACCCAGACGAGCCTTGATCGAATCGGAAAAACAGCGGATACTGATATTCTGTGTGCCGCTTTGTTTTTACTGATCTTTTTGCATTCCCATAACGACTTAAACAGTTGTTAAACGGACCATAGGAAAATGGTTAACACTGCATTACTGACTGCACTGGCCTTATTCAGGAAGGATACGCCAAGCCCATGAAATTTGTCGGACTAGGCCTCGTTTTTGTTTGTACCTTCGGCGGCCTTCTCATCGCCATGGGGTTTAACTTCCCGCATTTTATAAGCCTGATGATGATGATTCTCAAAGCCATGCCCGGCGAAGTCGTCATCATTATGGGCTGCGCTCTCTGCGCGTTTATTGTTGCCAACGATGCCGAAACAATCAAAGGCACGAAAAAATACCTCAGCGCACTCTCAAAACCGCACGCCTATTCCAAACAGGATTACGAGGAATTGCTCAGCTGCCTGTTCCTGATTTTTAAGCTGGCGCGGACAAAAGGCTGGCTGGCGATGGAAAGCCATATCGAAAACCCGCATGAAAGCCCGATTTTCACGCAGTTCCCCTCGATTCACAACGACCATCATATGGAAGTTTTCATTTGCGATTATTTGCGGATCATCTCGCTCGGCAATGATAAGCCGCATGAAATCGAAGCGTTGATGGATGAGGAAATCAACACCATCGAAACCCACGAAGGACATCCGGGACACGCCGTCCAGACAATGGCCGACGGTATTCCCGCGCTTGGTATTGTGGCTGCTGTTCTTGGCGTTATCAAAACGATGGCTTCTATTTCCGAACCGCCTGAAGTTCTGGGAAAAATGATCGGCGGCGCGCTGGTCGGCACATTCCTTGGGGTGTGGATCTCTTATGGCATGGTCGCACCGATTGCCAGTGCCATGACGACCAAAGCCCATACCAAAGTCATGTATTACAAAGCCATCAAGGTCGGGATTGTCGCATTCCTGAACGGCGCGGCCCCGCAGGTCGCGGTCGAATTTTCGCGCAAGTTCCTCCCCCACGACGTACAGCCAAGCTTCCTTGAGCTGGAAGAAAAATTAAACGAACTGCCCAATCCGGCCAGCATGTAGGAGCGACGCATGGCCGATAAAAAAGACGGCGCGACAGAAGAAAAACTCCAGCCGATTATCGTCAAGAAAATCAAAAAAGGCGGCGGGCATCATGGCGGTGCCTGGAAAGTGGCCTATGCCGACTTTGTGACGGCAATGATGGCATTCTTTTTGTTGCTGTGGTTGCTGAACGTGACAACCGACGAACAAAAAGCGGGCATCGCCGAATATTTCGATCCCAATCCGCGCATTTCTGAATCGAAAAGCGGCGCGGGCGGGCTTCTCGGCGGCCTGACCATCGCGCCGGAAGGGGCGCAGGTGCGCGATGTCACGCCGGTCGCCCCGCCGGAAAGCCAGATAGATGCGGCCCTCCGCCCCGGTGAATCGCCACCCACACAGGCCGAGCTTGCCGAAGAGCGCCGCGAGGAAGAACAACGTAAACGCGAAGAAGCGGAATTTGAAAAAGCCGAAGAAGCCTTGCGCCAAGCGATTGATGCCAGCCCCGAATTGGCCGAGTTAAGCAAACATCTGATCGTCGATATGACGCCCGAAGGCTTGCGTATACAGATTGTCGATCAGGAAGGCACCTCGATGTTCCCATCCGGCTCCGCGCAAATGTA
>CAYSGL010000152.1:0-4354 GCA_964430725.1 uncultured Pseudobdellovibrionaceae bacterium | reverse complement strand
AAGCTGGATCAGGTCGCGCCGGGCGCATTCGACCGGACGGTGACATTGTTTTGGCCGCAGGCAAACCGCGTCGATGCCCGCCGCTTGCGTGGCTATATGTCCCGCCGCGTGGCCGCCAACGATACGCGTTAATCAGAAAATCCTTCGGCCTTTGTCGTGCATGGTGATAGATTATTTCCATGAACACGATTTTAAAAATGCATGGGCTGGGCAACGATTTTATTATTCTGGATCACCAGAAAGGGGAAGCGCCGCCCCCGACCGAAACAATCAAGGCGCTGTCCGATCGCGCGGGCAAGTATGGCGGGTGCGACCAGTTGATCGTACTGGAGCGTCCGCAAAACGATTATGCCGATATCTTCATGCGCATATATAATCAGGATGGTACCGAGGCACGCGCCTGCGGTAACGCCACGCGGTGCGTTGCCCATGATTTTTTCGAAAAAACCGGCGAAGACCGCCTGACGATCGAGACGGTAGCAGGCTTGCTTGCCTGTAGGAAAGCGGGGGCCGACATGGTCAGTGTCGATATGGGCACGCCGGGGGTCGATTGGGCCGATATTCCGCTGGTTCGTGAAATGGATACCTTGAAATTGCCGATCAAATTTAAAACCTATGGCCCGCCGACGGCGGTATCGATCGGCAATCCGCATTGCGTGTTTTTCGTGGCCGATTGCGAGGCGGTCGATCTGGAGGCAGACGGCAAGCCCATGGAAACACATGAATTTTTCCCCGACCGGACCAATGTCGAATTTGTCACCGTCAAGGGCCGTGACCGCCTCCATATGCGGGTGTGGGAGCGCGGGGCCGGCATTACCAAAGCCTGCGGAACGGGGGCCTGCGCATCCGTCGTGGCGGCCATCCGGCGCGGCCTGACCGACCATTATGTGACTGTCACGCTGGATGGCGGCGACCTGCATATCGAATGGGACCCCAAAAATGGCCGTGTCTTTATGACCGGCCCGGCGGCTTATGTTTGATTCCGGCTCAAAACCCGCGTAAAACCGGGGCATGTCCGATACCGACCCGCAATTGCTGACCTTCGGGTGCCGCCTCAATACCTATGAGTCCGAGGTGATGAAGAACCATGCGCGCGCGGCGGGGCTGGGCGACGTTATCATCGTCAATACCTGCGCCGTGACCAAAGAGGCCGAGCGCCAAGCGCGTCAAGCCATTCGCAAGGCCCGCAAGACCAACCCCGATGCAAAAATTATTGTCACCGGATGCGCGGCGCAAATCCATCCTGAAAGTTTCGCAGCAATGGATGAGGTCGATAAGGTGATCGGCAACGATCTGAAACTCGAAGCCGGAACGTGGCAAGGGTTGGCAGGCGACAAGATTTTGGTCAACGATATCATGGAGATCACGGAAACGGCATCCCATCTGGTCGAAGGGTTCGACGGGCGGGCGCGGGCCTTCGTGCAGGTGCAAAACGGATGCGATCACCGTTGCACGTTTTGCATCATTCCTTATGGCCGGGGTAATTCACGCTCGGTGCCGATTGGCGCGATTGTCGAACAATGCCGCGCGCTGGTGGCGAACGGGTATAACGAAATCGTCTTCACGGGCGTGGATGTGACGTCTTACGGTCCTGATTTGCCGGGACAGCCATCGCTGGGCCAGATGATCCGCCGTGTGTTGGCGCTCGTGCCGGAATTACCGAGATTGAGATTGTCGTCTCTCGATCCCGTCGAGATGGATGACGATTTGTGGCGCTTGATCGCCGAAGAAGAAAGACTGATGCCGCACCTGCATATGAGTTTGCAGGCGGGGGATGATATGATCTTGAAACGCATGAAGCGTCGCCATTTACGCAAGGATGCGATTGCGATGTGCGAGCGGGCGCGCTCCTACCGTCCCGATATGGCATTCGGCGCGGATATTATCGCGGGATTCCCGACTGAAACGGATGAAATGTTCGAAAATACGCTGAATATTGTTGAAGAATGCGATTTAACATTTTTGCACGTGTTCCCGTATTCCGAGCGTGAAGGCACGCCTGCCGCAAAGATGCCACAAGTGGCGCCTATCATTAGAAAAGAACGTGCCGCACGCCTGCGGGAAAAAGGCATCGTACAAATGAACAAATTTTTAACCAAACATGTCGGTATGGCCCGCCAGATTGTCGTAGAACAAAACGGCATTGGCCGTACCGAGCATTTTGCCGAAGTTGTTCTGGATAAAGCATTAGAACCCGGAACGTTGCACCGCGTCAGGACATTGGCTGTACAAGGTGATAAACTGACGGGGGAGGTACTGATATGATGTTTTGGCGCAATAAAAAACGGGCAGTTGAACAAGAACGCGAGGCAAAAGAAGACAAGCTTCTTCACCACCGCAATGATCCCGCTATTGAACCGCCCACCGAATATGATGCCGATCTCGATCAGGCTTTTAAGCAAAATGAATTGATCGAGAGCGAGACGACGCTGATCGATAATATCGCGCAGATACCAACTCCTGCACACACGATTGAAGAAGATGCGCGCGAGTATGAAGACTTGCGCGATCATACCGAAGAGGGGGGCTGGCTGTCGCGCCTGACACGCGGCCTGACAAAATCATCGAATGCGCTGGGCACCGGCATTGCCGATATTTTTACCAAAAAGAAACTGGATGCGGAATCGCTGGAACAGCTTGAAGATTTGCTGATCATGTCGGACCTTGGCCCGAAAACGGCGGCAAAGATTGTCGCGGATTTATCGGCCCATAAGTTTGAAAAGGACATTGATGCGGATAGTATCAAAGAAGTGCTTGCCGATAAAATAGCGGCGGTGATTGAACCGGTGGCCAGACCGCTGGATATTCCCACGGATAAAAAACCGTTCGTCATGCTGGTGTGCGGTGTGAACGGGGCGGGGAAAACAACGACGATCGGAAAGCTGGCGTACAAACTGCACGTCAAGGATCATCGCAAGGTGATGGTCGCGGCCGGTGATACGTTCCGCGCGGCGGCGATCGAGCAGCTGGGTGAATGGGCCAAGCGCGCGCATGTACCGATCGTACAAAAGGAGATCGGCGCGGATGCGGCGGCGGTAGCGTTCGAGGCGTATGAAAAAGCGAAGGCCGAGGGCGCCGATGTGTTGATGATCGATACGGCGGGCCGCTTGCAAAACAAAGCGAACCTGATGGCCGAGCTGGAAAAGATCGTGCGCGTGCTCAAAAAACAGGATGAGGCGTTGCCGCATGCAGTGTTGTTGGTGCTTGATGCCACAACCGGCCAGAACGCGCATTCACAGGTAAAGGTCTTTAAAGAGGCCGTCGATGTCACGGGGCTGATCGTGACCAAGCTGGACGGGTCGGCCAAGGGCGGGGTTGTCGTGTCATTAGCGCAGGAATTCGGCTTGCCGATCCACATGATCGGCGTGGGCGAGGGCGAAAACCACCTCAGCCCGTTTGAGGCCAAGGATTTCGCGCGGGCGCTCCTCGGGATCGCACAATAATGCATACGGTTCGTAATTTAACACCTGACGATATCGACCGCGCCGTTGAAATTGTCGAGGAGGTAAATCCTGCGCCGACCTTGAAGGATATGTCATTTGTGTTTCGTCGGATCATCACGAACAGTTTTGATGAGAAATGCGGCGCTTCCTTTCCAACATTTGTCGGTGTTGATGTAGATGGGCAACTTCAGTCGGTCGCCGGATATGCCTATGCCAATTTTTCCGACATGGTTTGGGAGTTATGCTGGGGATCGGTTGCCGAAAAATATCAAGGACAGGGAATTGGCAAAGCCATGCTTGATTTTCGGCTGGCGGAAATGAAGCGCCGTTCTGATCAGGGCAAGGAAATATACGCCATTATAGAAGCCAAGCCGACTGCGCTCTATCTTGATCGGGGGTTTGAAAAAATCCGTCCCTTAGGCAATATTGGTAAGTGGCTGATGATTAATCAGTTGAGATAGTTTTTAGACCATAACCCCTCACCCGTCCTCGGCGTTGCCTCGGACACCCTCTCCCGCCGGGAGAGGGAGGGACCCGGCGCAGCGTAGAGAAGACGGGAGGATGAGGGGTGCAGACCTTAAATAATTGAAAAATTAACCAATTTGGGGCATGATGGATCATGGCACCCAAGAAGACCACCAAAACACCCCTTGCAAAAAAATCCTATAAATCCGCAGAGTCCGCATTTGCGGCGATTGAAACAATTTACGCGCAGAATGTCGCTTATCTGAAAAAGAATTTTGACGATTTCACACGCGATAAACTGAATGGGAAAGGGCGGGTGCGGGCGTATTATCCGTATATCCGCATTACGACCACGGGCCGCGCGCGCAGCGAAAAAGGCGTGTCCTATGGCTTTGTCGCAAAGCCGGGGATCTATGAAACGACGTTAACGCGTCCGGATATTTTCG
>CAYSGL010000151.1:0-4380 GCA_964430725.1 uncultured Pseudobdellovibrionaceae bacterium | reverse complement strand
ATCCATTTCATCGCCTTGCCCAGATAAGGCAGGGCAAGCAAAGAGTCCGCCGGATTGCGCTTAAAGGCATCGAGAATTGACACCAGCGCCTGACGGTCTTCATTCAATATTTCAAACCGGTCCATCAACAGATCAAACAACGCATCACGCGGGTCTGCGGTCACGCCGCCGTCGCCGGCCCCCGCCAGCATCCGGCGCGTCACACCGCGCTCGTACGCCGCAAGGATATCTGCCTTGTCATCAAAAAAATCATGCAAATCGGCCAGCGTGAAACCGCTTTCCTGCGCGATGTCGGCCATAGTGACATGCGCCCATCCAAGCTGCTGCGCCAGTGTAAAGGCCGCAGCGATCACCGCCTGTTTCATATCAACGGGCTTTTCCTGTGCTTTTTGGGTTGCTTTCTTCGCCATGTCCAGCAACATACCCCAAACACATAAAAAGGGAAGAGATATGGCGGACATTAAATTCGGGGTAACGGGCATCGGCAATGCGCTGGTTGACGTGCTGGCAACCGCGACAGACGCATTCCTCGACGAACAGGACCGCGACCACGGGATGAAGCGCGGCTCGATGAACCTGATTAACGAAAAACGCGCCATCGATCTATATAACGCCATGGGACCGGCCCGCGAAGTATCCGGCGGGTCGGCAGGCAATACCATGGCGGCCTATGCTTCGCTTGGTGGTACAGGCGCCTATATCGGCAAAATTGCGGATGACCAGCTGGGCAAAATTTTCAAGCACGATATGCGCGCGATCGGCGTTCACTATGATACAACGCCGCTGGCGGCCGGGCCCGAAACGGGCCGTTCGATGATCCTGATCACCCCCGACGGCCAGCGCACCATGAACACGTTTCTGGGCGCCGCCGTGGAATTAAAGCCGGACGATATAGATGAAGATATCATCGCCGCCAGTGCCGTCACCTATCTTGAGGGGTATCTTTATGATCCGCCATTGGCAATGCAGGCCTTTCAAAAGGCGGCCACCATCGCGCACCGGGCGGGACGGAAAGTATCCTTAAGCCTGTCCGATCCGTTTTGCGTGGCACGCCACCGCGAAGACTTTCTCGATCTGGTCGACAACCATGTCGATATTCTTTTCGGCAATGAAGAAGAAATTATGTCCCTGTACCAAGTGACGGACTGGAATGACATCCCTGCCCTTGTTCAGGATAAATGCGATATCGTTGTTTTGACGCGCAGCGAAAAAGGCTCGGTTATATTCCGGAACGGCGACATATTCACAATAGAGGCCGAACCGGTCGCCCGAGTTGTCGATACAACGGGAGCGGGCGACGCCTATGCCGCAGGATTCCTGTTTGGTTATACGAAAGGATTGACGATGGAGGCGTGCGGGCGCATCGCCTCGATCGCCGCCGCCGAAGTTATCTCGCATATCGGCCCGCGTCCGGAGACTTCTCTGGCCGCCCTGATCGCACAAAAAGCGGCGTGAACAATCCCTTTTGGGGACAATATTAGAATTTTCTTGCGTAACCATGCATAAAGAGCATAGCTTTTATGCGGGAGAGCGTAGCAGTGAGTGAATTCGATATTAAATCCTTAAGACGGTCCAAACAGCCCCTGCCAACAGACACCCTCCTTCTTATCGCTGAAAAGTGCGGTTTTGAAGTCCGGTATGGAAACGGCACAAGCCATATTCGATGTATCCATACGAAATACCCCGACATAGCTTTTAACGTTATTCGCAACACGAAAAGGTTAAGCTCCCAACGCGACTTGTCTGACGCCCTGCTGGAAGTTGACAGGAGAGATGAAGCAACTCTAACCACGGCATTTAAAAGTGCGGCACTGAATATAGCGGCTATTCTCGATCAAAAAATTCCTGAGGATCTGGAATACCGCCTGACAGAATCCGGCAATATTGTCGTGACAGACCGTACCTATCCGCAAATCGGCATCACCTTTTCACAAAAAGATGTGCGGCTGGCGGAAAACAAGGTGCGCGAACTGACAACGGCGAAGCGTGACTATACCGCCGCTCTCGCGCGCCTGGTGTCGCAATACGATATGACCGCGCCCACTATAATAAACGGCGTATTCGACGGAAAGCTGGCACACGCTGTCTATGATCACATGGCCACCAAAGAATTGCCGTTCTATCAGGAAGGCAGTGCGTCCTATATGGCGAAGGCCTCTCTGGAATTATACCAAACAGAGATCGAAAATATTGATAAAGACCATCTTGCGCGCAAAAGAGGGGCGCTGGCGCTAATCGGCATCGAAAGACCGATTATCACCTGTTCCAGCCGCCGGGGAAAGCGTCATAACCACGTATCTTATACAAATGGGAATGGCAAAAACCTGCATTTCACCTTCAATACTTTTTCCAATCAGCGGCTATCGCCATTATGTGACGGCACAAAAGCACGCATTTCTTTATCGGAATTGGAAAGACTGGAACGTATTGCTTATGGCATCGCCGCGCGTGAAGAACGGCATCTTCAAGCGGCCTGATCAGCCGCCCTGTTTCCATCCACGATGTTTCAGGCGCGCCGCATAGGTTTGCACCATACGCTTATCGGTGCAGGCGATGGTCACCTGACGGATGCTCGGTTCGTGCGACAATCCCTGAGCAATACCTTCGACGGCAAGGCGGGCAAACCGTATGTGCGGGAAATCGCGCTTATCGCGCCCCATTGCCGGAAACGCGATATGGGTGATGTCCTGTTTTGCCGCAAGATGGATGGCTTCGCGGTAACAGCGCACCAGGTCGCGGTCTTCAAAATCAATCCCGCCGTCCCATTCGTTGATGATCGCCATAAACAGGGCCTTAAACGGCGAATCGAAACCCGGCAGCGCATAAACCTCGCCCGAACGGGGTGCGGAAACTTTTTCAAGGATATAGGCATCGAGCCGATCTCCGGCAGCCATCGAAACGCTGCGGTTCAGCGGCCCCTGCCAGTGCAGGTTTTCCGGCATAAAAAAGGCCATTCCCTCGGCTTCCCCGCCCAGATCGAGGATCGGACCATGAAAGAGCCTTATTTTATTGATATCCGTTGCCCGATAGGATTTGATCAGGGTCAAGGATACATTGGCGGGGCGGAACAGACCTGACAGATATTTCAACATGATGACCAGACTTCTATTTTTACTTTCCCTGATGATCACTATACCCGCCTTTGCCGCAAAAGCCGAGAGGGTTTATGCCCTGTCCATGCACGGCAGCCGGTATGAAGATGGTACGATAAAACAGCTCAGCTATGTTAACGCCGCCGCGCCCAAGGGCGGCACGTTGAGTGAAGGGGTCATCGGCACCTTCGATACGCTGAATCCCTATAACATCAAGGGACGCCCCGCACAGGGGTTGGAATTGATCACCGACCGGCTGATGGTCCGCGTGTGGGACGAGCCCTTTACCCTGATCCCGCAAATCGCCGCCAGCGCCGATCTGCCCGAAGACCGGTCATGGATCATATTCACCCTCGACCCGCGCGCGGTTTTCCATGACGGCACCCCCATCACCAGCGCAGATGTCCTGTTTTCGTATGACACATTGAAACAGTATGGCCGCCCGAATATGCGGCGTATATATCAACTGGGCACGCCGGAAATACTGGATACGCGCCGCATAAAATTCACCTTCGGCGATGGGTATGATCGCGAAACGGCCATGATCTTCGCCATGATGCCGGTTTTGTCCAAAGCCTATTGGGAGGGGCGGAATTTCGACACAACGACGTTGGAGCCGCCCCTGACCAGCGGCCCGTATAAAATTGCCCGAATAGAGCCGGGGCGACAAATCGTGTATGAACGCGTCGCCGATTACTGGGGCAAGGATTTATTGATTGCGCGCGGCCAATATAATTTCGATCGCATCATCTATGATTATTACCGCGATGATTCTGTCGCATTGGAAGCGTTCAAAGCCGGTGCCTTTTCCTTGCGGCGGGAATGGGATGCAGGCCTGTGGCACAGCGCCTATGACTTCCCGGCCTTGCACGCAGGGCGCATCAAGAAAGAGGCCCTATCCCATGGCCGCCCCGATCGCGTACGCGGCTTTATTATGAACACGCGCCGCGCCCCTTTTGACGACATCCGCGTGCGCGAAGCGATGAGTTATCTGTTCGATTTCGAATGGGCGAACAAAAATCTGTATCATGGGCAATATAAACGCATCAGCAGTTTTTATCCGAACACGGATCTGGCCACCCCCGATATCCCGCCGCCGCCGGTCAATGAAACCCGCGCCCAAAAGCGGGCCAATATGATCAAGGCCGACACGTTGCTGAAAGAGGCCGGATGGATCATCAAAGACGGCAAGCGGGTGCAGGCGCAAAGCGGTACTCCCATGCGTTTCGAGATTCTGGCCGATGATCCGTCCCAGGAAAAACTTGCCCTGTCTTTTGTAAACGGCCTG
>CAYSGL010000150.1:0-4382 GCA_964430725.1 uncultured Pseudobdellovibrionaceae bacterium | reverse complement strand
CTTGCATATCGGATAACGGGTAAGATCCCTCGGCTACGCTCGGGATGACATTAAAGGGCTTTAAAGGGAATTTCTCATTAATATGTCGCGCGCTTGCTCAAAGCTCATTCGCTCTTCTCGCGCATAGGCATCGATTTTCGTCGCCAGATCATCCCAATCCGCAGGGTTCGAATAATGGCCCAGATGTTTTTGGCTGTCTTGCGATGATTGAAAATTTTCTACCAGATTACCCATTTTACTCTCCTGTTGGTTAGTTCAAAAACTGTTCCTTTAAAATCCGCTCTTCCAGATGATGGTCGGGGTCGAACATCAGCGTACAGCCGATCTGTTTCGATTGGTGAATGGACACGCTTTTAATGTCGCGAAATTCTTGGCTGTCCGCCGTTGCGCTGACGGGGCGCTTGTCGGCTTCGAGAATGTCAATTTCCACCGTGCGGTTATTGGGCAACAGCGCGCCGCGCCATCTGCGCGGGCGAAACGCACTGATCGGGGTCAGGGCCAATACATTGGCTGACAGCGGTAAAATCGGACCATGCGCCGACAAATTATACGCCGTCGATCCGGCAGGGGTGGAAACCAGCACGCCATCGCAGACCAGCTCGTCAATCCGCACCACGCCATCGACGGAAATTTTCAGCTTCGCCGCCTGCCGCGTTTCGCGCAGCAATGAGACTTCGTTAAACGCCACCGCTTCGTATGTTTTTCCCGAACGGTCGGTTGCGCGCAGGCGCAGCGGGTGAATATCGACCCAGCCCGCTTTTTCCAATCGCGCCTTTAAATCATCGGGGGAATAGGGGTTCATCAAAAATCCGACAGACCCGAAATTCATCCCGTAAAACGGCTTGCCCAGCTCGGCATAACGGTGCAAAGCGTCCAGCATGGTGCCATCGCCGCCCAGCACGATAATCATGTCTGCGTCTTTGGCGTCGGCTTTGCCGTGACTACCTTCCAGCGCCGCTTGCGCGGTGCGTGCCTCGTCCGTATCTCCGGTGTGAAAGAAAAGCTTCATTATGCCTTCTTCGCCTTATGCGCGTTGGCGACGTTCCATGCCTCGGGGTCGGCCAAAAACGCTTCGACCGATTGCGCGGTGGCCTCATTGAAATATTCTTCCTTGCGCGCGACGGCCAGTACATCTTTCCAGCTGGTCAGTGCATGGAGCGTGATGCCCATATCGCGCATCGCGGCCAGGCTGCTGGCGTGGCCATATTGAAAAATTACGAACAAATGTTCAACCGTTATATGCGCGCTGCGCAACGCATCGACGAAAATTTTTACACTGGTGCCGAAATTTTGTACGTCCTCGATAATCGCGACTTTGGCGTTCTCGCCCTCGACATAGCCTTCGATCTGCGCCATGCGGCCAAATCCTTTGGGTTTCTTGCGGATATACAGCATCGGTTTGTTCAGTCGGTCCGAGACAAACGCGGCATAGGGAATGCCCGCCGTCTCGCCGCCCGCCACATAATCGACATCCAATCCGCCGATGATTTGCGCCGCATAATCCATCAGCGCTTTGCGCGCATCGGGGAATGAAATCGGACGGCGGCAATCGACGTAAACCGGTCCGACCTTGCCGGACGTATAGACAAACGGCTGATCGGCGTTGACCTGCACCGCGCCGATATCCAGCAATATTTTGGCGCAATGATATGCAATGTCTTCTTTGTTCATTATGGCGTCCTTTTACTGACTCACCCACAACACGCGCGCAATCCACGATACATCGGATGGATTGAGGATACGTGTTTCGTGATCGGGGTTGAGCGATTTGAGTTCCAGCTTGCCGGCGGTCTGGCGGATCAATTCCTTGGCCATGACTTCGCCTTTTTCGGTGCGCACGACGACGCGATCGCCGCGCCTCGGCGCTTGCGCCGTGGATACCACCAGCACGTCACCCGCGCGGTACAGCGGCTCCATGGAATCGCCGGTGACTTCAAGCGCGAAAACCGCCTGGTCGTTTGCGGTGGTCGTGTCGGGAAAGCGGACCTCGTCCCATGCATCGCCGGCGGGGTAGCCGTCTTCGTCGAAATATCCTTTGGCCCCCGCCTGCGCGAAACCGATCAGGGGAATAACGGATGAATCACCGCGCGCCGCGATCTCCTCGTCATCCATCAGCGAGAGAAATTCACTCATCGTGGCGCCGGTGGCGGTCAGGATGCGCGCGACGCTTTCGGTCGAAGGCCAGCGCGGTTTACCGTCCGCATTGATGCGTTTGCTTTTGTTGAACGAGGTCGGGTCAAGTCCGGCGCGTTTGGCCAGTCCTGATGCGCTATAGCCGAAGGCCGCCGCCAGCCGGTCAATCGCGCGCCATATATTGTCGTGTGTCAGAGCCATGGTTAATAGGTACCTGTTCCTACCCATCTATGTCAATAAGGAAAAAAATCATATTATTTTCTTGACATGGGATAAAATACCTGAAATAAGGGGAACATAAGCGGAACAATTGCGTCTAAAATAAGGATAAATTCCCAATGACACGAAAAACATCAATTTCCCCTCCGGCCACCAGCGAGCGGGGCGAACCGTTTCTCAGCGCTGAAGAAGCCTGGTTCTGGTTTATCACGGTACAGGCCATGCGCAATGACGGCGCACAGATCGCGGGGGCGGGGGCGTTGCCGCGCCCGTGCACGCCTGACGATATTCTGAATGTCCTCAACCGCCTGTATCGCAGCCGCCGCCTGATCATGGATCATTTGTTGGTACTACGTCACTATGGCCGCAGACAAATGGCTCCTGATCCGCGCCGCGTGAAAGAGGCGCGGGCGTTTCATCTGTGGCAACAGGCGCTGGAACGGTTGGAACCATTGCTGGTCAGGCGCGGCATCGTCCGGCCACGGCTGCGCGTTTTGACGACGCCGCATAAATACTGGCCGCACGCTGCAACTGTTCATAGCGGATCGGGCGAGGCATGGCGCTATGAATGAATGCGTGAACGCGGGGCCGGTCTGGGTGGTGTTTACAGGCCATGCCGATTTGTGGTGGCTGAAATGGTTGCGTCCCGGATTCCGGCATTGTTATGTGCTGTTCCGCGATAGATGGCAATGGGTCAGCATCGATCCGCTATCGCATTACACACAGGTTGAATTTCACGCCCATGTCCACCGTGATTTTGATTTACCGGCCTGGTTGCGCGGGCAGGGCATGACCGTCGTGCAAACGACGCTTGCCGCGCCGCCGCGCCGGTGCGCACCGCTCATGCCTTTTACTTGCGTCGAGGCGGTCAAGCGGTTCTTGGGCATACACCGGCGTCTGATTATCACGCCGTGGCAATTACATCATTATTTAACACAGAAAGGATCGAACAATGGGATCGCCAAAAACGCGCGCCAAAGCGCCAAAAACAGTTCAATACACACCTGCGCCGGTTGAAACGGATACCGGCCCAAGCGCCGAAGAACAGGCCGCCGCCGCGCAAAAGGAGCGCGAACAAAATCTGCTCCGCCGGTCACGCGGCACGATCGGCACCGTCCTGAACGGTTTTCGCGGCTTGCTCGCACCGCTCGATGCATCGGGCGAACGCAAATCATTATTGGGAGAATAAACAATGCAACAGATGACAGAGACTCTATCGCCGGATTTCACGCCGGTTCTCGAACGCTATGCCCAGGCCAAGGCCCGTCGCGGCGTGTGGGAAAATCACTGGCAGGATTGTTACGATTACGCCCTGCCGCAACAAGGATTCACGCGTTTTGAAATCGCGGGGGGACAACGGCTGGCGCGGCTGTATGACGGTACCGCGCTGGATGCGGCCGACCAATTGGCGGCCAGTCTGGTCGGGCATCTAACGCCGCCATGGGTGACATGGTTCGGCTTTCGCCCCGGCCCCGATATGGCCGAGCAGGATGCGAGGGCGCTGGCGCCGGTATTGGAACAGGCCGCGCGCACCGTCGCGGCGCATTTCGATCAATCGAATTTTCACGTCGAAATGCATCAATGTTTCCTTGACCTTGTGGTCGGCGGGACGGCGGCACTGTATTTTGAAGAAACACCGCCGGGGTCATATTCCGCTTTTCGTTTTTCGGCGGTGCCGTTGCGCGATATTCTGCTGGAAGAAGGCGAGCTTGGCTTTCTGGATGGCTCGCACCGCACGCGGCAATTGACGCTGGCGCAAATTCAGGCGCGCTATGGCGACGTAACCTTGCCGTCGGATGTTCTGCGCGCGGGGGGCCGGGACACACAGGAAAAATTTACGGTGCTGGAAAGCATCCTGCCCGAGAAGGCCATGTATCGCTATACCGCCTTGTTGATGGAAGGCAGCGCCCCGACCTTGCTGCGCGAGGCGGTTTTTTCTGAATCGCCGGCGATTGCCTTTCGCTGGATGAAATCGCCCGGGGAAATATACGGGCGCTCGCCGGTAATGAAGGCGCTGCCCGATATCAAAA
>CAYSGL010000149.1:3647-4396 GCA_964430725.1 uncultured Pseudobdellovibrionaceae bacterium | reverse complement strand
CATCGAAGATGTTGATCATCGGCAGATTGTGACGCTTGCCGACTTCAAAGTCGTTAAAGTCATGCGCGGGTGTGATTTTTACCGCACCGGACCCATGGTCCGGATCAGCATAGTCATCGGCGACAATCGGGATCAAACGGCCACAGACAGGCACAACAGCCATCTTGCCGACAAGGTCTTTATAACGCTCATCATCGGGATGGACGGCAATTGCCGTATCGCCGAGCAGCGTTTCGGGACGCGTGGTCGCGACGGTAATCGTGCGCGCCTGCTCACCCTCTACCGCATATTGAATGTGCCAGAGGTTTCCCTTCATTTCCTTTTGTTCGACTTCGATATCGGAAATGGCGGTGTGGAATTTCGGGTCCCAGTTGACGAGACGTTTGTCGCGATAGATCAAGCCTTCTTTATAGAGCTGAACAAATACTTTGAGAACGGCTTTGGACAGCCCATCATCCATCGTGAAACGCTCGCGCGCCCAGTCGGGCGTGGAACCAAGGCGGCGCAGCTGCGAGGTGATCGTGCCGCCCGATTGCTCTTTCCACTCCCAGACGCGCTCGAGGAATTTTTCGCGGCCCATGTCGCGGCGGTTTTGTCCCTGCTCCGCCAGCTGGCGTTCGACAACCATCTGCGTGGCGATACCCGCATGGTCGGTTCCGGGCATCCAGAGCGTATCACGCCCACGCATGCGGCTATAGCGCGTTAACACGTCCTGCAGGGTCATGGTGAAGGCATGGCCCATATGGAGG
>CAYSGL010000149.1:0-3637 GCA_964430725.1 uncultured Pseudobdellovibrionaceae bacterium | reverse complement strand
ATGGCGTCGGGGTTGGCGGCGAAGGCACCCGATTGTTCCCAATCGGCGTACTGGCCAGCTTCGATATCGGCGGGAGTAAAAGTCTTTTCTAGCATTTAAAGAAGTTACAAGTTTCTAGTTTCAAGTTGCAAGATATTTAGTGCGTTTCTTTAAACTTGTAACTAGTCAGCGATGCGGCGGGAGAGCTTCTCCAGCTCTTTTTGAACGATACGCTCGACCATCGGCGGCAGATTGTCATCCATCCACTCACGCAGCATCGGATGAAGCAAATCACGAACGATATCTTCCAGCGTCACCCCATCGTAATGGCGCGGGGTTTCCTTGGGCTTGCTGACCGGCATACCCGATGCCAGCTTGCTCATGCTCGCCAGTGCCGCCGACTGCGCCTTTTCGGATATTATGTCCTCAAAACTCTCTTCCCCAAGCGCCATATCTTCCTCCACATCCTCATCAAAGGACGGTTCCGGCTCGCCCCCGTCGTCGTCGCTTAAATCGTCGTCCACAGGTTCCTGTGCGAGGGTCTCATTAATTTCCGCCAACGCAATTTCAATATCATCGTCAAGAAGCGTTTCATCATCTGCCTCTTGTTGCATGTCAGTCGTCAACTCCAACACGTCTTCTTCGCTCTCAGCCTCAGGCACATCGGGCTCTGAGACCACAGGATCAGCCGGAGTCGCCTCTGGTTGGTCAGCCGTAACGGGCGCAACAGGCTCCTCCGCCGCTTCGACCGGCGGGGGCGCTGCGGGGACCTCGTCCGCTTGTGGGGCGGCTCCCTCGTCATCATCAGATATAATCTGGCGAATCGAAGCCAGAATTTCTTCAATTGACGGTTCTTGTTCGGGTTTACTCTCGGCCATACTCCCCCAGGGCGTCGCGCTTACACTTGAATCACAATAA
Source organism: uncultured Pseudobdellovibrionaceae bacterium (assembly GCA_964430725.1). GTDB lineage: Bacteria > Pseudomonadota > Alphaproteobacteria > Micavibrionales > Micavibrionaceae > CAYSGL01. Next base: position 2,740 of record CAYSGL010000149.1, on the reverse strand, counting down.
CTTGTCCAGCTTTCCTGAAGCCTCGGACAGTGTCAAATCCTTATTAAGAATTGTCCTCAAGACTTATGAGAAAACTTAGAATACAAAGGCATTTTTCGGCGCCATACCGGGTAAATATGGAATGTTGGCATCGAACAGCGTTCGGCACGACCAATTCTCCTCGCCTGTCCGCACAACAAGTGTCGCACAACCGGCGGCGCGCTGCTCTGATCTCACAACGGCGACAAGCCGTCCACCAATCGCCATTTGCGCCTTGAGCGTATCCGATATGGCGGCTACCGCCCCATTCACAAAAATCAGATCGTACGGGCTGTGCCGCGCCGATCCCGTTGCCAGATCGCCTTCCAGTGCCACAATGTTCACCAGCCCCAACTCCTGCCAGAGGGCGTTAGCTCCCTCGATCATCGGGCCAGCCTCATCAAGGGCGATCACCGTTGTCGCCAAAAAAGAATAGATCGCCGCCGTATAGCCGCACCCTGCCCCGACCACCATCACAACATCCTCTGGCCGGGGATCAGATGCCTGAACCATTCGCGCCAGAATCTGCGGCTCCATGAGCCAGCGACCGGCACCCAGCGACAGATCTTCATCGCAATAAGCCAGCGCGCGCTTTTCAGGGGACACAAATTTTTCGCGCGGCAAGGCACGAAACGCATCCAGTACAGCCTGCGACACCACACCCATTGTATGGATCTGGCTGTCGACCATGTTTTCACGGGCCTGTTCGAAATTCATCATGGGGATCAATCCCTTATGGTAAGTGGAGGCACGGGCCGGAATCGAACCGGCTTACAAGGATTTGCAGTCCTCTGCATGACCAATCTGCCACCGCGCCGCCTTATCAGCGGCATATGATTAGAGCGACAAGCGCGACCTGTCAATGATTCCCTCAAGCATCCACAACAGAGGGCAGCACAAAGAATATCTTCTTTCTCAGCGCTCTTTTATCAACGATTGTCCCTTGACAGGATGGGGCCGGTACGCCATAACCCTAACCCGGTATTCCTCGATAGCTCAGCGGTAGAGCAGTTGACTGTTAATCAATTGGCCCCAGGTTCGAATCCTGGTCGAGGAGCCACTCTTCATCAGGGAGCCTGCACCATGACGCCCCTCTTCCTCGAGAACGCCTACCTGACAGAATTCGAAGCCGATATCATCGCGGTTAATGAAACCGGCATCCGCCTTAGCCAGACCGCGTTCTATGCGACCAGCGGCGGGCAACCGGGCGATAGCGGACAGCTAATGATCGCCAATGATATTTTTCCCATCAATATAACCAAAAAAGGCGAGCGTCCCGATGATATCGTTCACATGCTTGCCGAAGGTTGCCCCGTACCTGCCATCGGCAGTCGTGTCAAAGGGGCCATCAATTGGGACCTGCGCCACAAGCATATGCGCATGCACACCCTATTGCATCTGGTGTGCGTTCTTGTCGACGCCCAGATAACCGGCTGTCAGATTGGCGCCGAAAAAAGCCGGATTGATCTGAATATGGAGGCCGGCAGTATCGACAAAGACAGCATGACGGATGCCTTAAACAAATTAATTGAAGAAGATCATCCGGTTTCCATGCGCTGGATCAGCGATGAGGAGCTGGCCGCCAACCCCGGCCTGGTGCGGTCAATGTCGGTCAAACCACCGGTCGGCTTTGGAAAAGTCCGCCTCGTGCAAATCGGCCATGACGATCATGTCATCGACCTTCAGCCCTGCGGCGGCACCCATGTGAAATCCACGGCCGAGATCGGCCCCGTTGTTGTGACGAAAATCGAAAACAAAGGCAAGCAAAACCGCCGCATCAGCCTGACCTTCGCATAAGTCACAATACGAATACCTGCTATGAGTTTTGCTCATAGAAGTATTCACTAAGAATTCATCACAAGAATATTTAACAACAAATAAAAGTTATTATTATTTTTGCTTTATCGTCCCCGATCAATTATTCATTTCAGTATAAATATACTTTATTTATTGGTTTAATTTATTTTATTTCGGAATTTTGCCAATAATTACTTTGTTTTTTCAAAAGCAACCGTTTTTTTATCTTTTTTTCTTGTCATCTACAAGAATCTAGCGTACATCTTAATCACACACCCTCTATTACCGCCGTTTGTCCGGAAGTACCGTCAAAAGTCTTCCGGACCTTTTTTTGCCCGGCTCCCTGAAAAATCAGGCGCGGCAAGCGACGCGCCGAGATCAAATGCACCCGATCGAACACAATATTGTTTGGCCGATAATTAAAAAGAAAATGGCGATCCCGGCAGGACTCGAACCTGCAACCCTCTGCTTAGAAGGCAGATGCTCTATCCGGTTGAGCTACGGGACCATTAAGTGCGCTCCACATCATCCATAACATCTGTTTGATGTGGCGGCTTTTTGGTTGAATGCACGACTTTTCGGGCATCCGTGTAATCGGACGGAATATACCGAAAGTTATCGGCATAATTGCGCGGACGCACAGTGCGCATTTTTGGTTTCGAGAGGATATAACGCCAGCCCTTTTCCTTTGCGAACGTGACGGCCTCTTCTTTCGTCTCAAATGTCAGGCGTATCTGATTATCCGTATCGCACGAAGAGATCCACCCCATAAGCGGGTCAGGTTCGCGGCGTGTGGACAGCTCGCACTCAAGAACCCACTCGTGGGTTTTTCCACGCGCAGATTGCATGGCGGATTTGGCGGGCTTGTATATACGCACGATCATGGGCCGATTATAGGCGGAGTTTTTGAAGATTCTAGTAAAAT
>CAYSGL010000148.1:0-4421 GCA_964430725.1 uncultured Pseudobdellovibrionaceae bacterium | reverse complement strand
TGGGTTTTATCCTCTTCGCGGATAATGTCCATGCACAGCTCGACGCATTCATTGCAAATGAAGACGTTCGGGCCCGCAATGAGCTTGCGAACCTCGTGCTGGCTCTTCCCGCAGAAGGAGCAGTACAGCGTGTTTTTGGTGTCGGTTTTGTCGGTTTTGCTCATGGGATAGCCTGACGCTCGCGTCCGTTAAAAGTGAATCTCTATAAACAAACTAGCCAGCGTTTGACGCTCATGCAAGAGCCTAATATAAACAAGGCCTTGGCGCATGCGCGGGCTGTCCTATCTCCCATCATGCGGATGATTGGTAAAGAAAGTATGAACCATGGCGTTGCCATCACTGAATGAATTGACAGAAAACTTTTCCCTGTTTGATGATTGGGAAGAACGCTACCGCTATTTATTGGACTTAGGTAAAATGCTGCCGCCCATGGCGGACGCACTGAAAACCGAAGCCAGCCGCGTTCACGGCTGTGTTTCACAAGTCTGGATGGTCAGCGAGCAGGGCGCGGACGGGCGGATTCATTTTACCGGCGACAGCGATGGATTGATTACACGCGGGCTGATTGCTGTACTGTTCGGCGCCTATCAGGACAAAACGCCGCAAGAAATCGCCGCTGTCGATATTGAAGCCGCTTTCAATGAGATCGGGTTGAACGAGCATCTCTCGCCCAACCGCCGCAACGGTTTCTTTGCGATGGTTAATCGGATTCGGGCGCAGGGGCAGGCGTAGGCTCCGCCACATCTTTTACTTTCAGGCTTGAAATAATATCGCCGAAAACCGCGTCCGCCTGTCCGTGTTCCTGACCGATCAGCTCGGCCTCCATCGTCAGGATCGAGCGCGGGGTAAGCCATAATTGCGCGATATAGATTTTATTCTGGCGGCCCGATGTGCCTGTTCCTGTCAGCGTCGTTTTCTTGACGTCGTTTTCCTGTGTGTAATGCGTCGTGCTCTCGGCAACGTTGTTGCGCGCGGCCATCCCGTTGAGCGCCATGCGCGTGACCTGTTCGTCATATTGATAAAACTGGTTTTCACTCATCGGGTTGCAGGAGAAGCGCACGTCGACAGTGGTCGTCATATCGTACACCATCGTATAGCGCGTGAGGTCGTAACAGCGCCCTTGCGCGCCATCGGGACAGCGGCGCGATGAATAGGGCTCTGATGGAAAGGTGATTTGAAAATCACAGCCTGCCGGTGCGACCGTCACGCCTGTGCTGGCGGGCGGGGTTACCTCGACCGTTTTATTTTCCTGGTGGGCCGCTTCCTGTTCTTCCGGCAGGGCAAGCGAGCGCTGCGGCGTTTGCGTATTCGTTTGCGCGGCGGCGGGGAACGCGATCAGAATACTCAAAACGGCCAGCAGTGTTTTCATTTAAAGGCTCCAGTTATCGGGGTCGGCGGTGGATTGCTCGCCGGTGGTCATGTTTTTCACTTCGTGCGGCTTTCCGTCCTCGAAGGGCGGGAACCACACATAGGGAATGAGTTTCTTCGAGGCATATTCCATCTGCTTGCCGATTTTTTGCGGCGCGTGATAGACCTCGACGTTGTAGCCACGATTGCGCAACGTGCGCGCCGTGTCATGCGCGAGGGCGCGTTTGTCCTCAGACGGCAACACCATCATAATATGTGCGGGGCTTTTCGGGCCGATGCCGAGCAGGTCGGGGCGCGATTGACGCATCACGTCGAACAGGCGCGAAAAGCCGATGGAAATACCAACACCCGGCAAGTGTTTGTTGATGAACGATCCGGCGAGGTCGTCATAACGACCGCCCGAGCAAACCGATCCCGTGAATTCCGGCACATCGAGAAGCTGCGTTTCATAGACCGTACCCGTGTAGTAATCGAGGCCACGGACGATGGAGAGGTCGGCCCGCACAGCATGCGGCGGCAAATGTGCAAGATTGTCGAGGACGAATTGTAATTCTTTTATGCCTTCAGCCATTTGCTCGTTGGCAGGCGTAATAGACGATAACGTCATCCCCGCCTTGTGCGGGGATCCGGACTTCGCTGAAGCTTCGTCCGGCAGACCGGATCCCCGCTCGTCGCTTCGCTCCGTCGGGGATGACAATGTCACTAAATTCAATACTTCGCTGGCCTGATTTTCACTCAAACCTGCTTCAAGCAGTTGTTTCCTGACTTCGTCTTCACCGATTTTCTCAAGCTTATCGACCGCGCGGGTGACAGGGATCGCATCAGTGATGTTCATGCTTTCGAGCAAGCCCATCAGGATTTTGCGGTTGTTGATGCGCAACTGCACCCGCCCGATATTCAGCCCTTCAAGCACTTCATACATCACGGCGGCGACGTCGGCGTCGAACGAGATCGGCAAATTATCGACATGGATGATGTCGATATCGCATTGATAGAATTCGCGCATACGTCCCATCTGCGGGCGCTCACCGCGCCAGACGCGCTGCATCTGATAGCGCTTGAACGGGAACACCAGATCGGAGAAATGCTGGGCGACGTAACGCGCCATGGGCACCGTCTGATCGAAGTGCAGGGCGAGGCGCGCTTCCTTGTCGCCTTCTTCCTTGTGCAGGCGGTCGATGACGTAGATTTCCTTGTCCACTTCGCCCTTGGCGGTGATGGCGTCCAGCGCCTCGACGCTCGGTGTTTCTATCGAACAGAAGCCGTAGGATTCAAACACGCGGCGGATATGGTCGAACCATTTTTGCTCGACAAGCCGCTCTTCGGGCAGCCATTCGGGAAAGCCGCTAATCGGGGTTGGTTTATAAATACGTTTTTTCTCGGTCATAGGGGTCTTTTTAACGGTAAATCTTTATCAATGCACATGAATTTTTACGGTGTCATTCCCCGCGAAGGCGGGGAATCCAGTGGGTGGGGCTCTGGATCCCCCGATCAAGTCGGGGGATGACAACAAGGGGGATGCTCGGGATGACATTTAGGGCAAATCAGTGCCGCTGATGCTTTTCATCGAGATGGAACAGGCGCTCGATGCGTTCCACCAGTGCGCCGGCCAGCTCGTCGGCATCCGTTAAGGTCACGGCGCGGGAATAATAGCGGGTTACGTCGTGGCCGATGCCGATGGCGGTCAGCTCGACCTGTCCTAGCCCTTCGATCCACGCAATGACTTGGCGGAGGTCTTTTTCGAGGATGTTGGTCGGGTTGACGGACAGGGTGGAGTCATCGACCGGCGCGCCATCCGAAATCACCATCAAAATTTTGCGCGCCTCGTTGCGGCGGGCGAGGCGGTTATGCGCCCATGCCAAAGCTTCACCGTCGATATTTTCTTTGAGGATGCCTTCTTTCAGCATCAGGCCGAGATTCTTGCGCGTGCGGCGCAGGGGCGCATCGGCGGATTTGTATATAATATGGCGCAGATCATTCAGGCGGCCGGGGAAATCGGGGCGGCCGGATTCAATCCAGAGATCACGCGCCTTGCCGCCCTTCCACGCGCGGGTGGTGAAACCGAGAATTTCCACCTTCACGCCGCAGCGCTCCAGCGTACGGGCGAGCAGGTCGGTGCAAATCGCGGCAATGGCGATGGGCCGCCCGCGCATCGAGCCGGAATTATCGATCAATAATGTCACCACCGTATCGCGGAACTGCGTTTGTTTTTCGCGTTTGAAGGTGAGAGGAATGGTCGGGTTAGCGATCAGGCGCGAGAGTTTCGCGGGGTCGATATAGCCTTCTTCCTGATCGAACAGCCAGCTGCGTTGTTGTTGCGCCATGAGCTTGCGTTGCAGACGGTTGGCGAGCTTACCGACGACGGCGTGTAAATGTGCCATCTGGTGATCGAGCATCCCGCGCAGGCGGGTGAGTTCGTCGGGATCGGCCAGATCCTCGGCGGCAATAATTTCATCAAAGGCGGTGGTGTAGATGCGATAGCGTCCTTCCGGCCCGTCCGCGAAGTCATTATTGCGGCGCTGTTTGACCTCGCCGGCGGTTTCGGAATCGGTTTGTTGAAGATTTTCTTCCTCCTCGACATCGTATTCGCCGAAATCGCTTTGGTCGGCGAATTCAGAATCGGCGGCCGCGTCCATGTCCTCTTCGCCGGATTCGGTTTGCGGGCTGTCGTCCTGTGCCTGATTATCTTCCGGCGCGCCGTCAGGTGATTGGTCTGCATTGTCGTCAAGCGAATCCGCTCCGGCATCGTCGCCTGTCGAAATGTCGAGATCCGTCAAAAGTTTTTTTATTTTCCGGGCGAATGTTTCCTGATCCCATATGTCGTCATGCCCGCGAAGGCGGGCATCCGGATCCCCGCTCGGGGGCGGGGATGACGAAAAGAAAGAGCGCATTGGTTGCCCCAACTTTTCTTCAACGTAAGGCTGCCACAGGGACACGAGTTTTTTGGCACTCTCTGGAATCGGTTCATTCGTGAGAGCAAAACGGGCGAGGGCATGAAGCGCATCGGGCAGGGTGGCATCGTCGCGCTCTTTCAAGGTTGCGTAGCCCAGCCG
>CAYSGL010000147.1:3163-4431 GCA_964430725.1 uncultured Pseudobdellovibrionaceae bacterium | reverse complement strand
AGCGCTCAAAGGCAAGATTGGGGATCTGCGATAGATGCGGACATATAACATCGCTTTGTAATAGCAATTTTATTCGCAATTAGGTTGAACAAACCCCTTGTACACGATGAACGCGGGTCAGAACAAAAACCGGCCAGAAGGCCGGTTTTTGTTTCAGGCGGATTTAACCGTCTGGATATATTTTTCATACTGCTCCTTAAGGATAATCGATTGGCGCGATAGCTCGTCGGAAGCGGCGAGAACTTGATGCGCAGTATTGCCGGTATCACCTGCGGCGCTACTGACATGTGTGATATTCTTGGTTACATCTTCTGTGCCTGTATGGGCCTGAGTAGCATTGCGCGAGATTTCCTGCGTGGCGGCCGACTGTTCAACGACCGCAGCGGCAATCGTATTGGAAATCGTATTGATTTCTTCAATAATGCTGCAAATCGTCTCGATTGCGTGGGCGGAATCACTGCTGATACGCTGGATATCGGCGATCTGGCTGGATATTTCCTCTGTGGCCTTGGCTGATTCATTCGCCAGGCTTTTTACCTCGGTTGCCACAACCGCAAAGCCTTTGCCGGCCTCACCTGCGCGAGCCGCCTCGATGGTAGCGTTCAGTGCCAGCAGGTTTGTCTGCTCGGCAATACTGCTGATGATATCGGTGACGTCGCCGATACGTTGCGCGGCTTCGACCAGCTTGGCTACGCTGTCGACCGCTTCGCGCGCATCTTCAACGGCTTTGTTGGCCACGTTCGAAGACCGTGTAACCTGTTGCGAGATTTCAGAAATGCACGAAGACATTTCTTCGGTCGCGCTGGCAACGGTCTGCACATTGGCGGAGGCCTGTTCGGACGCTGCCGCCACATTCGCAGATTGTACACTGGTTTCTTCAGCCAGAGCAGACAGGGATTGCGCTGAATTTTGTAACTCGGCAGAAGCCGATGTGACCAGTTGGACGACATCAGTCATCGCCAGTTCAAAGTCTTTTGTTGCAGCATCTATTTTATTTTGACGCTGTTCTTTGGCGATCTGCTCCTTGCGTTGTTCCTCTTCCATTTCCTTGTTGCGGAGCATGTTTTGCTTGAACACCAAGGTTGTCTCGGCGATCTCTCCCACTTCGTCCTTGCGGTCTGTTCCATAGACATCGATGTTCAGATTGCCGTTGGCCAATTCGGACAGGCAGGCGACGATTTTACGCATCGGATTGACAATCCCTTTTTGGGAGATGATCGTGCCGATAATCAAGCCAGCCAAGATACCGAATACTGCGCCGGCTATCA
>CAYSGL010000147.1:0-3153 GCA_964430725.1 uncultured Pseudobdellovibrionaceae bacterium | reverse complement strand
GCGATGTTGCGGTTTGCGATAATATTGTCCAGCAGATTTCTGCGATCTTCATCAGTGACAAAGGCACCAGCAATTCTTTTGGCCATGTTTACGGTGTTTTCAAGTGCGCGCTCATATTCGTCAAACTTTTGATTTACTTTTTGTAGCAACACCTTCTCATCGTCCTGAGCTAAAGTGTACACTTCCTGGGCCAGTTGCTTGAACTCGGCTTTTTCTTCTTCTATGGTTGCTTCAGTTTGGCGAATATTACTGGTGCTGGGATTTGTCGCAATTCGATATTCAGCGCGGCTCAAGGAGATCACATTTTGCGTCATGCGTTCGGCCAAAGTGATTTCCCGACTGAGTTTACCTACTTCGTGGGCTATGTGGTCTATATTTCTGAGTGAAATAACCCCCTTCACCGTGATGGCGATGGATGTGGCGCTGAGTAGGATGATCACAGCGAGGATTTTGGTGGCAATTTTGTAGTTTCCGAGATTCATTGTCATGGTTCCATAAAAAAAGGGTGTAGACATAAGGTGGGTGGAAAGCGCGAAAAAGTCTCTCCAGCCCAGAAAACTTATTAAAACAGGTGGGCGGTTTGGGTACCGATTGCCGAGAATACCATGGCTTTTGTCGAGAATAAAGAAATAGCGGAGGGGGGGAATAAAATTTTAGGCCATCGGCAGGACGCGGTTTTCTGAACCGGAAATCCAGCCGCCGCCGATGACGCGCGTACCATCATAGCACACAGCGGCCTGACCCGGCGAGACGCCGAATTGCGGTTCATCCAAATGAATTTCGGCGGTGTTTTCATTGCGTACATAGAGCGTTGCAGGAACGGCGCGGGTCATGGAGCGCAGCTTAACGTGAATATGTATCCCATCGTCTGCAACCCCGTTTTTATAAGGGCCTTTTCCTGCAACCCCGCCGCGTTGCGGCGTGTCGAGTAAAAGGCCTGTGCCATGAGAGCCATCAAACAACCAGTTACAATTCTTTAAATAAACAACATCCCGCGCGAGCGCTTCTTTCGGGCCGACGATAACCTTGTTCGATGCGGCGTCGATTTTGACGACATAGAACGGATCGTTATTGTCGTTGTTTCCACCGCCAATGCCAAGGCCTTTGCGCTGGCCGATCGTGTAATGGATGATGCCGTCATGTGTTCCGAGCAAGCGCCCGTCGAGATGCACGATATCACCGCTTTGCGCCGCGTGCGGTGCAATCTTTTTCACGACCGAGGCATAATCGCCGTTGGGAACGAAGCAGATATCCTGTGAATCCGGCTTGGCGGCATTGACCAGGCCGAGGCGGTCGGCATGCTGGCGTGTGACGCTCTTGTCCCATCCGCCGAGCGGGAAGCGCAGGAAGTCGAGCTGTTCCTGCGTCGTGGCGAACAGGAAATAGCTTTGATCTTTGGTCACATCAACCGCGCGGTGCAATTCGCCAAGGCCCGTATCCGGGTTAACAAGGCGCTGGATGTAATGGCCCGTTGCCATGCAATCGGCGTTGAGATCGCGCGCGACTTTCAACAGGTCGCGGAATTTGACCGTCTGGTTACAGCGCACGCACGGGATGGGCGTTTCCCCTTGCAGGTAGCTGTCGACGAATTCGGTGATGACGCTGTCTTTGAAATTATCTTCGTAGTTAAGCACATAGTGTGGGAAGCCGCGCTCTTCGGCGATGCGCTTGGCATCGTAAATATCCTGTCCCGCGCAGCACGCCCCTTTGCGCGACACAGCCGCGCCGTAATCGTACAGCTGGAGCGTGACGCCGACGACATCATAGCCTTGTTCGTGCAGCAGGCTGGCGACCACGGATGAATCAACGCCGCCCGACATGGCCACCACCACGCGGGTCTCGGATTCCGGTTTGTCGAAGCCAAGGCTGTTCATGGGGCGGACTATAGGGGAAACAGCGCCGAAAATTCAAGGAAAAGGCAGAAAAAAGCGGCCTACCACCCCGGTTTGGCGCCGGGGAGGGCGAGGATCAGGCCGTCCAGATCTTCTGTGACCATGATCTGGCAGGACAGGCGCGAGTTTTTGCGGATATCGAAGCCGAGGTCGAGCATGTCCTCTTCGTCATCCGTAATGGCATCTTCACCCGCCGGCAGGACCCTGTCCCACCAGTCCGGATGCACATAGAGATGGCAGGTAGCGCAGGCGAGCGAGCCGCCGCACGATCCTTCGATCTGCTCGATATTATTTTTCAGGGCAACTTCCATAACGGACAGGCCGACCGGTGCGTCCACTACTTTCTCGCTGCCATCTTTGTAAATAAAGGTGATGTTTGGCATGGTTGTTTATTTATTTTGTCGTTCTGTTGGCCATATCAATCCAGGCGGCGATGGCCCGGTCAATATCGGCCTCTGTCGTAGCCCAGCCAATTGAGAAGCGCAAGGCGGATTTGGCATTTTGCTCATCCACGCCCATTGCGGTCAGGACGTGGCTGGCCTTGAACGCACCTGACGAGCAAGCCGATCCCGAAGAAACAGCAATACCCGCCAGGTCCATTGCCATCAATTGCGTTTCGGCGGAAACGCCGGGCAGACCGATATTCGCCGTATTGGAGACGCGAGGTGCGCTTTCACCATAGATGATGACATCGTTGCGCGCGGCGCGGAGCGATTGTTCAAGCTTGCCGCGCAGGGCGTTCATTTTGGGTGCATAGCTATCGAGCTCTTCAAGGGCGGCTTTGGCGGCGGTTCCAAAACCGGCAATGGCCGCGATGTTTTCCGTTCCGGCCCTTTGCCGTCTTTCCTGTCCGCCGCCTTTCATAAAGTTCGGGACCTGCAGGCCTTCTCGAAAAATCAACGCGCCCGCACCATGCGGCCCGCCGAATTTATGTCCGGAGATCGTCATGTAATCAACCCCGAGGCCATTGAAATCAAGGGCGATGCGTCCGGCGGCCTGTACCGCATCGGTATGAACCATTGCGCCGTATTGTTTTACGAGAGCGGTAATTTTCGTGATCGGTTGAATAACACCGGTCTCGCTGTTGACGTACTGAACGGAGACGAGCGCCGTATTACCTGCTTTCAGCATATCTTCGAGGGCGTTCAGTTCCACAAGGCCATCGGGTGTGACCGGTATGTGTTGCGCGTGCGGTGCCGGGGCGAGGCCGGAGGGGTGTTCGGTCGCGCTGACCAGAACGCGTTTATCGGTAAAGCCCGAA
>CAYSGL010000146.1:0-4435 GCA_964430725.1 uncultured Pseudobdellovibrionaceae bacterium | reverse complement strand
CGGCGCACCTTGTTGACGTAGGAACCCGTCCCAGCCGGGATCAGACGACCAACAATGACGTTTTCCTTCAGGCCATCGAGCGTATCGACCTTGCCTTGCGTGGCGGCTTCGGTCAAGACGCGCGTCGTTTCCTGGAACGAAGCAGCCGAGATGAAGGAACGCGTTTGCAAGCTTGCCTTGGTAATCCCCTGCAGAACCGGTTTGCCTTCGGCGGGGCGTTTGCCTTCGCCTTTGTATTTGCGGTTCTCGGCCTCGAACTCTTCGCGGTCGATATGTTCGCCAACAAGGAAGGTCGTATCGCCAACGGCCAGCACTTCGACTTTTTGCATCATCTGGCGCGCGATCACTTCGATATGCTTGTCGTTGATCTTCACCCCTTGCAGGCGGTAAACGTCCTGGATTTCGTTGATGAGGTAGTCGGCCAATGCCTCGATCCCCATCACATCCAGAATATCGTGCGGCACGAGTGCGCCGTCGAGCAACGGATCGCCCTTGCGGACAAAGTCGCCTTCCTGAACGGCCAGATGACGGCCTTTCGGGATGAGGTATTCACGCGATTCTTCGGTTTTGTCGACCGGGTTGACCACGATGCGGCGTTTTGCCTTGTAGTCCTTGCCGAATTCAACCGTTCCATCGATCTCGCTGATAACCGCAGCATCTTTCGGACGGCGCGCTTCGAACAATTCCGCCACCCGCGGCAGACCGCCGGTGATGTCGCGGGTTTTCGATGTTTCGCGCGGGATACGGGCGATGATGTCACCGGCCTTGACCTCCTGACCGTTTTCAACGGACAGAATGGCATCGGTCGGCAACTGGTACGTAGCTTCAGCGCCACTGGCCAGTTTCAATACATGGCCGTTACCACCCGCCAGCGCAATGCGCGGTTTGAGGTCGCCGCCTTTGGGCTGCGAGCGCCAGTCAATGACGACGCGGCTGGCAATACCCGTGGCTTCATCAACGCGTTCGGCCACCGACACACCTTCGACCAGGTCGAAATATTTAACAACACCGTCCTTTTCAGTGATGACCGGCATGGTGAATGGGTCCCACTCGGCCAGCTTGTCGCCGGCCTTGACCTTGGCATCATTGGCAACCGCGAGGCGCGCGCCATATGGTACGCGGTGCGTTGCCCGTTCCTTGCCCTTGGCATCGATCAGAACCAGTTCGGTATTACGGCCCATGACAATGGCCACGCCATCGGAGTTCTTAACCGTGTTTTCGTTGCGGATTTCGATTTTACCGTCGAGGGCCGCTTCGTAAGACGATTTTTCCGCGCCGCGTTGCGCCGCGCCACCAATGTGGAAGGTCCGCATGGTCAGCTGGGTACCCGGCTCGCCGATCGACTGGGCGGCCATAACGCCGACCGCTTCGCCGATATTCACCGGCGTACCGCGTGCCAGATCACGACCATAACATTTACCACAGACCCCCTGACGCGTATCGCAGGTCAGAACCGAACGCACTTTCAAGGAATCCAGTCCGGCGGTTTCGATCGCCTCGGCCTGTTCTTCCTCGATCAGTTGGCCGGCCGCAACAATCAGTTTGCCGGACAGCGGATCTTTGACATCTTCCAGTGCCGTACGGCCCAGAACACGTTCGGCCAGCGACACAACGACATCGGCGCCGTTCATCACAGGGATGATCGTCACGCCGTTTTCGGTACCGCAATCTTCTTCGGTAATCACGGCATCCTGCGCCACGTCCACCAGACGGCGGGTCAGGTAACCGGAGTTCGCCGTTTTCAACGCCGTATCCGCCAGACCTTTACGCGCCCCGTGGGTCGAGTTGAAGTATTCGAGCACCGAAAGGCCTTCTTTAAAGTTCGAGATAATCGGCGTTTCGATGATCTCGCCTGACGGCTTGGCCATCAGACCGCGCATACCGGCGAGCTGGCGGATCTGGGCGGCGGAACCCCGCGCACCCGAGTGGGCCATCATGTACACCGAGTTCAGACCGACTTCTTCAACGTTCGAGATGTGGCGCATCATCGCGTCGGCCACATCGTCCGTTGCCTTCGACCAGATATCGACGACCTTGTTGTATTTTTCGCCTTTGGTGATCAGACCGTCGAGGTACTGTTGTTCATATTCGGCAACGCGCGCCTTGGCTTCGCCGACCAGTTTCTCTTTTTCTTTGGGGATGATCATATCATCCTTACCGAACGAGATACCGGCGATGCAGGCATTGCGGAAGCCAAGCTTCATCATGCGGTCACAGAAAATGACCGTTTCTTTCTGGCCGCAGTGACGGTACACCAGATCGATCAGGTTGGTCAGTTCCTTCTTTGTCATCACGCGGTTGATCACGTCGAACGGCAGCATCGGGTGACGCGGCAACAAGTCCGAGAGCATCATGCGGCCCGGTGTGGAGTCCACCAGCTTGGTGATTTTTTCGCCCTTTTCATCAACGCCGTGATAGCGGCATTTGATCTTCGCGTGCAGCGTCACGTGGCCTTCGGCGATCGCATGCGTGATCTCACCCGTACCACGGAAGATCATGCCTTCGCCCTTCTGATTCTCAAGGCCGAGCGTGAGGTAATACAGACCCAGCACGATATCCTGGGACGGCACGATGATCGGCTTGCCGTTTGCAGGCGAGAGAATGTTGTTGGTCGACATCATCAGGCAGCGCGCTTCGAGCTGTGATTCAATCGACAGCGGCACGTGAACGGCCATCTGGTCACCATCGAAGTCGGCGTTGAACGCCGTGCAGACCAGCGGGTGAAGCTGGATAGCTTTCCCTTCGATCAGCGTCGGTTCGAACGCCTGAATACCCAGTCTGTGCAGCGTCGGTGCGCGGTTCAACATGACCGGGTGTTCGCGGATCACTTCTTCGAGAATATCCCAGACTTCCGGACGTTCTTTTTCCACCATCTTCTTGGCGGCCTTGACCGTCGTCGCCATGCCGTAAATTTCCAGTTTGTGGTAGATGAACGGCTTGAACAGTTCGAGCGCCATTTTCTTGGGCAGGCCGCATTGGTGCAGTTTCAATTCAGGGCCAACCACGATCACCGAACGACCCGAGTAGTCGACGCGCTTACCGAGCAAGTTCTGGCGGAAACGACCTTGTTTCCCTTTGAGCATGTCGGAGAGCGATTTCAGCGGACGCTTGTTCGCGCCGGTAATGACGCGGCCACGGCGACCGTTATCGAACAACGCGTCGACCGATTCCTGCAGCATGCGTTTTTCGTTCCGCACGATAATGTCGGGCGCGCGCAATTCCATCAGGCGCTTCAGACGGTTGTTCCGGTTGATCACGCGGCGGTATAGATCGTTCAGATCCGAGGTCGCGAAACGGCCACCATCGAGCGGCACCAGCGGACGCAATTCCGGCGGCAGAACAGGCAGAACGTCCAGCACCATCCATTCCGGACGCGTGCCCGATTGAATGAAGGCTTCGAGCAGTTTCAGGCGCTTGACGAGTTTCTTGCGCTTGGCTTCGGAGCCCGTCTCGGCGAGGTCTTCCTCGCATTTTTTCATTTCGTCTTCGAGATCGATCGCCTGGAGAATTTCCTTGAGCGCTTCGGCACCGATGCCGGCGCGGAAGTTTTCCTCGCCATACTCATCCTGCGCATCCATGTACTCTTCTTCCGAGAGAAGCTGGTATTGCTTCATCGGCGTCATGCCGGGCTCGATCACCACATAGGCTTCGAAATAGAGAATTTTTTCGAGATCCTTCAGCGTCATGTCGGTCATCAGGCCGATGCGCGAGGGCAGCGATTTCAGGAACCAGATGTGCGCAACCGGCGAGGCCAGTTCGATGTGGCCCATGCGTTCACGGCGCACTTTGGTCAGCGTGACTTCAACGCCGCATTTTTCACAAATGATGCCCTTAAATTTCATGCGCTTGTATTTGCCGCACAGACATTCGTAGTCTTTCACGGGTCCGAAAATACGGGCACAGAACAGACCGTCGCGCTCCGGCTTGAAGGTACGGTAGTTGATGGTTTCCGGCTTTTTCACTTCGCCGAACGACCACGACAAAATCTGCTCCGGCGAGGCAATCGCGATGCGAATGGAGTCAAAGCTTTGCGGCCCTTGCGGTTGGCCAAAGAGGTTCATGAGTTCGTTCATTTTTTACCGTCCTTTTAATTCTTCTTCTATCTTGTCCATAACCAACTGGGCTTCCTTACGTTCGCAACCCATCAGCATACTGAATTCCCAATCTTCAATTGCACGAGCGCCATTACAAACTTCATTTAAAGCCTGATGCGCTATTCGCAGATCTTCTTGGTTTAAACTCATTTCAATTCCCGATCAGGTTCTGGATCCCGGCTTTCGCCGGAATGCCGTAAGTATTACTTCGTGCCCGATTGTTTCATGTCGACGTTGAGGCCGAGGGCTTTCAGTTCCTTGGTCAGAACGTTGAATGATTCCGGCACGCCGATTTCGAAGTGGTCTTCGCCGCGTACGATCGCTTCGTAGACTTTCGAGCG
>CAYSGL010000145.1:0-4447 GCA_964430725.1 uncultured Pseudobdellovibrionaceae bacterium | reverse complement strand
GTTGCCGGGGCCGCCATCCGTCCGCCCTGTAGCGAAGAGGGGGCCGGAGCCGGCGGTAAAATCGATTGCGGGGACAGACGGGCGCTGGCCGATGACAGTGCTTCACTGACAACCCCTGCGGCAGGGGCAGCCGGCATCATGCCGCCATCCATCCGCCCTGCCGGAGCGCTGGGCGCCCGATCGGAAACGGATGATGGGGGCGGGGGAATAAATTCAAAAGCGGCACGCGCCGCGCCTGCCGAAACCGACCACAAGGCGACAGTCAACACCAAGATACGCGCGGAAAAAAGGGTCACGATGATCTCTCCCGGAAATTCGCTGATCAGCTTAAAGAAACTGCGCGCCCAACGCAACAGGCGGCGCGGTGTTATCCAAAATCAACCATTCGCCGGCGGCGCATCGACAGCCACCCCGGGCGCTTTTGCCCGACCAGCCAGCTGCGGAACGCGCGCATCGCGGCATCAAAGGGCAAGCCGCGCTTTTCAAGCATCACGAACAGGATGGTCGATACCAGAGTCAGGAATAAGGTAATTGGCCGCGCATAGACCAACAGCACCAGATACGGGATGACCGCGCGCGCATCCAGCCCGAAAAACCGTACAGGCCGCATTGTATTGCGCCAGTGCCAGTTCGCTTTTTCCTCAAGTGTATCTTCGACGCTTCCCATGACCATCCCATCATACGGGCTTCATTGAAAAAGATCAATTTCGACGATGCGCGCGGCGTTAACTTTGCGTTTATTTCTTCTTAAACAGCTGTTCATTTTTACGGTCTATGGTCGGGCAAGGATTTGGGGGGAAGAACCATGCAAAAAGCATTATCACTTGAAGATTTTTCGACGCTGCAGGCCAGCCTTGTCGTGCCGGTCATTATCGGCGACATCATGCTGGGGGCCGAACCGCTTGATGACGAAGCGCGCTATGCCCTGCACGATTCACTGTGCGAAATCGACCCGGATTCCGCGCTGCTGGCCATTGCGCTGTCCGCGCAGCATATCGCCGCGCCTTTTATGGGCAAAATACCGCTGGCGGTGGCGGTCAAATATGAATCCGAAAAATTGTTGCAAGAATACGGTCCCGAATGGCTGGCCAATTATCAGGGCGGTCCGGTCAACGAAGATGTGCTGTTCGATTTGCTGCACACCCTGCCCGAAGATCTGGAGGCGCTGGCCGACCTGCTTGACGCGATGGTGGCATCGATCATCCACGATGACACGGCGCGCGACCTGTGCGGCATTCTATCGGTACAGGCCCGCGCCCATATGGACGTGGCGGAATATATTATCGGCGAGCTGGAAGCCGCCCTCTATGGCGATCCGCAACCTGCGCCCAAACCGATAACCGGCCATACCGACAATATCATCGAATTCCCGCTGGGCCGCACGCGTCACTAACTTTTTATTATTCTGAACTCCGTTCATAGTATCGCAAGAAAGCCCCCTCAGGAGAGTCTTACGTATGAGTGAACGGGAAAGAATCAGGCAATTCCGCGAGGAAAGTCTGATCAACGCCCAGGCTACACCCGCACACCGTGGGGACTAAAGACTTAGGCGTGACCGGCTGAATTCGACAGGCTTGCCGGATCGACCCCCAGACCGGAAAAACCGCTTTCCCACTGCATGGACGGTTCAATGTTGAACACCAGTTCCGGCGTTGCCGGCAGGGTCATCCAGGCGTTATCCTGCAATTCGCGCTCCAATTGCCCGGCCTGCCATCCGGCATAACCGAGGATAAATCTGGAGCGGAGCGGTTCGGCGCGCGCAGCAATATCCTTTAAGCCATCGGTCGTGCTGGTCAGGCGGATATGATCGGTGATGGTCAGTGTATCTTTACAATAAAAACTGTCGTCGTGCAGCACAAAGCCGCGAGAGGATTCAACCGGACCGCCGGTAAAAACGGGACGATTGCGCATGTCGGGCGCGATCGCGCTTTCAGGGGACAGGTCGAGTTGTTCCATTAACGGCCCGAAGGCAAGACCGGGGATGGGGCTGTTAATGCGCAGGCCAAGCGCGCCTTTATTGTCATGCAGGCACAGAAAAATAACGCCTTTGAAAAAGCGCGGGTCGGCCATGCCGGGCATCGCCAGCAATAATTGACCTGTCAGATAATCGGATACCGGCATTAGTAAAATCCTCCCGTACCGGAAAATTCCGGTGTAGAGGGGGGTGGTTCTTGCGGTACGGGCCGTGGCTGAACCGGTTCCTGCGCGCGGGGGGCCTGTCCGTTATGGCCGCGACTGAAGCTGCTGAACGGATCTTCGTAATTCACGCCCGGTGCGGGTTCGGGCGGGGGCGCATAGAGTTCAGGCTGATAGGGGCGTTCTTCGGGAACAGGGCCGTAGGCAGCGGGTGGCGCCCCGCCATAAACTTCACTGTCATAAACTTCGACGCCGGGGTCCAGCGGAGCATAGCTTTCGTAGGGGGCCGGATTACCATAGGGATCGATACCGGCCCCACCGGTCACCAGACCGTTATCCAGTACGTAATGGTCAAGATTGGGTTCGGTGCCGGAAACGAAGGCTTCCCAGATAACATTCTGATCGCCTGGCATGGCGGTGCGTCCTGTGGCGGCATTGACGCGCATCAGTTTGACACCCGGAGGAATACGGAAGGGGGTTGGCGGGGTTTCTTTCAGCGCCTGCTGCATGAAATCCTGAAAAATCGGCAGGGCGGCGGTCGATCCTGTTTCGCGCTTGCCCATGGATTTGGGATCGTCGAATCCGACAAAGACACCCACAACAAGATCCGGCGAAAAGCCGATAAACCATGTGTCTTTCGATTCATTGGTCGTGCCGGTTTTTCCGCCCAGAGGTCGATCAAGAGCTTTCAATCTGGCCGCCGTTCCGCGCTGAGCAACACCTTCGAGAATAGAGGTCATTTGATAAGCGGTGCGCGGGTCGGCCACTTGATCGCGCGTATCGGGAACGTCGGGGGCGGCCTGACCGTCCCAGCGCAGCAGCGGTCCGCAATTGGTGCAGGGGCGCTCGTCGCTCTTGCGGATAGTCTCACCATAGCGATTCTGGATGCGGTCGATCATGTGCGGAGTAATACGCTTGCCGCCATTGACCAGCATGGCATAGGCGTTTGTCAGGCGTAAAAGCGTCGTTTCATTGGCGCCGAGCGAATAGGACAGAAATGGTTTCATGCCATCGGCAATACCAAAACGCGCGGCATAGTCGACGACGGTATCCATACCGATATGATCGGCCAGACGGACCGTCATCAGGTTCCTGGATTTTTCAACACCGACGCGAATAGGAGTCGGACCGTAGAATTGGCCGGAATAATTGGTCGGGCGCCAGTAATTGCCGGGAGATTGTTCCATCACGAACGGCGCATCAAGCACCAGCGTCGTCGGCGTAAACCCTTGATCGAGCGCCGCCAGATACACAAAAGGCTTGAAGGCGGAACCGGGCTGGCGTTTGGCTTGCGTCGCACGGTTGAAAGAAGAGGCGTTGTAATGCCAGCCGCCCTGCATGGCCAGAACGCGCCCCGTATGCGGGTCCATGGCGACAAGCGCACCCTGAATGCGCGGTATCTGGCGCAGAACATAATCTTTTTCGGTTTTTTCGGCCAGAATAACATCACCGACCTCAAGCACGTCACGCGGCGATGATATCTCAGGACCAAGCGCGTATCCGTCATTGAGTGATTTGCGCGCCCATTTCAAACCCTCCAGAGGGATATAGCCGGTTGTCTTATCGTCGAAGCCGATACGGGCGCGCTCGCCGCTGATATCCGTTACAACCGCCATACGCCAGTCATGGGGGGCGGCTGCCGGTTTTTGCATGGCGGATAGTTGCGCATCCCAATCATTCATGGATTTGAGTTTATCCAGCGCACCGCGCCAGCCATGACGATGATCATAGGCAATCAGCCCATCGCGCAGTACGCCTTCGGCAATATCCTGTAAATGCGGATCAAGTGTCGTGCGGACGGCCAGCCCTCCTTCATACAAGGCCTTGCCGCCGAATTCACGCTCCAACTCGCGGCGGATTTCCTCGGCGAAATAGGGAGCCGATATGCGCAACCCTTCATCCTTCGCGGTGGCCATTGTCAAGGGCGCTTGACGGGAAAGGTCTGCCTGCGCCGGGGTAATATGACCGTCTTCGAGCATGCGTCCGATGACCCAGTTGCGCCGGGCGAGCGCGGCGTCATGGTTGCGAACGGGATGGTAATTATTTGGCGCTTTGGGAAGGGAAGCGAGATAAGCCGATTCAGCAATCGTCAGATCGTCCAGCGGCTTGTTGAAATAAGTCAGGGCCGCCGCCGCCACCCCGTAAGACCGCTGGCCCAGAAAAATTTCATTCAGGTAAAGTTCGAGAAGTTTATCCTTGCTCATCGCTTTTTCCATGCGATAGGCAAGGATGGCTTCCTTTATTTTTCTTTCATACGAAACTTCATTGGTCAGAAGAAAGTTTTTGGCGACCTGTTGAGTGATTGTCGAGG
>CAYSGL010000144.1:0-4462 GCA_964430725.1 uncultured Pseudobdellovibrionaceae bacterium | reverse complement strand
GCACAATCGGCGGGCGCGTTAAAATCCGGAACGGGTTTGTTCGGCGGCGCGGCGGGCGTGGCTTTCTGGGATCTTATTTTCGGTCAGTTAAATACGCCGGCAAATGGACAGGCATCGCTTCTGGCAACAAAGACAAATGCGGTAAGCACCCCTGTTACAACGGACGGAACACTTGAAGAGGATATCGACCTTGCGCTTGCGATTGATGAATCGCTTCTTGCCCTGCTCGGCAGCGAAAATAAACAAAAGGAAGAGGATCCGACATCCTCTTTGCTTGGCATTCTATCCGCAAGCTTTGACGAGCAGAAAATGGCGCAAGGTTTTGCCTCTGAGTCATCAGGCCGACAGATCGATGCCGAACAGCGTCTGTCCATATACCAGCAGCTTCTCGACAAACTGACGGCAGGCACACCGCTGGAGAACCAGGATCAGGGAGCGCTGGCAGCGCTTCTGACGCGCCTGCAGGAACAAGCGGATTTTTTACGCACCGGCATGTTGAACGGCGAAGAGGCCCCATTGCAGCTTTTCATCGCCATGGGCATGACACCGGCCCAGTTGACGCGGATCAGCGAGCAGATTGCCAAGCTCGAAGAAAAACTGGACCGTGAGATCACCATTGAGGATATCATCGCAGGGGTCGGCAATGTGATCGACAATATCAAAGCCGATGAGAGAATCGTTATTCCAACGCGCAACAACCCTGTTATTGCCGCAGATGCAAGCACAGCGAACAACCATACAAACGCGCAATCTTCTGCGTTGATAGCCGATCGCGGGCGCTACCAGCGCGCTAGCGATATGATCGGCACCTATGATGCCACGGCATCCACACAGGCAGGCGCCCAGTCCGCTCCTGCCGCCACCCCTGCAAAAATTGCCGCCCAACCGACCATCGCGCCGACACTGGCCGTGTCCGCGACTGGCGGCGATGTCATGCTGGCGCAGGATTGGGCTCATATATTTGTGGAAAACACAACAGCCAGCGGCTTTGATATTCACACCGGCCTGCCGATCAGTCATACGGCCCAGGCCGCGCACGGCATAACCGGATCAATACAGGCCGGACAAACCCACCCCGCGACGCAGATGCTGATGGGGCATCTCTCAAAAATGGGACGGCAGGGCGCCGATCGCGAGATGACGATCCAGATGGACCCGCCCGAGCTGGGCCGCGTGCTGGCAAAATTACAATTTGGGAAAGACAAAACGGTTAAAGCGGTGCTGACGGTCGAAAAGCCGGAAACATACGCGATGTTGATACGTGATGCGGCGTCCCTTGAACGCGCCCTGCAGGATGCAGGCTTAACGACCGACAGCGCATCCCTGTCCTTCGAGCTTGCCCAGGATGGCAGCGCGTTCAATTCCGATAACAACGGCAATGGCAGCGGAGAGCCGCATGGTCGAAACGGCACGGATATTGCAAGTGACGAACAGGAGATAATGCAAACCACCATGACGTGGCAGGTCGATTCCCAAACGGGATATATCCGCTACAGCTTGCTGGCCTAAGGAGACAAGACGATGACGAGCGTTACAACCACAACCGATCTGGCCTATCAAGCTGATAGAACCATGCAGCAGCGTTTGTCCCTTGGCGATGATTTCAGCCAGTTCTTGCGGCTGCTGACAACCCAGCTGCAAAACCAGGACCCGCTCTCGCCGATGGATTCAAGCGAATTCACCAACCAGTTGGTGCAGTTCTCTCAGGTCGAACAGCAAATTAACGCCAACCAGAAGCTTGACTCCCTGCTGCAATTACAACTGGCAAGCATTTCGTCGGTCGCGCTGGGCTATGTCGGTATGGATGTGTCCTACCTCAGCGCCGAGATGCATTACGACGGCACGAACGACATTACAATCAACTATGCCTTGGGCGAAAGCGCGCAGGTTGCGAAAATGAATGTCTATGATGAAAAAGGCGATCTGATTTACAGCGCCGAAGCACCAAAGAGCGTCGGCAGAAACGAGATTGTCTGGGACGGCAGAACCAGCTCCGGCGAGCAGGCGGAACCCGGCACTTACACCGTTTCCATTGATGCCGCGACTCCTGAAGGCACACCGATTGATACATCGACCATCGTATCGGGCCGTGTTCACGGCATTGAAAGTCAGAACGGCGTTGTCTACCTGCTGATTGGTGAACGCGCTGTGTCTCTTGCCACTGTGATCAACGCCAAGGTGCCGGCGGCATCCGTCATCGATACCCCTACGCCTCCAGATAGCACACCTGATGTAGGCGGCGAGGAAGGTGAAGATGTCTAGACAATCAATATCAACACAAGAAATTCAACGAACGTTTCAAGAAGGAGGTTTGCTATGAGCTTATTCGGTTCTTTATTCACGGGGGTGTCTGGCCTGAATGCCCAATCACAGGCAACCTCCATGATTTCCAACAATATCGCCAACGTGAATACGGTCGGCTTTAAACGGTCGGAAGCGGCGTTCTTCTCGCTGGTCACAACCGAAAGCCGTGGATCGCGTTATTCGCCAGGTACGGTTGCGGTCAATCGCATCCAGCGCGTCGATCAGCAAGGCCCGATCCAGCAATCGGTCTCGTCAACGGACGTATCGATTTCCGGCAACGGCTTCTTCGTGATCAAACGCGATGCGCAAAACCTGACCGACTCCGAATATCTGTACACACGGAACGGCCAGTTCAGCGAAGACGCACAAGGATTTTTAAGAAACTCCGCAGGTTTTTATCTGTATGGATGGCCGCTTGATGCCAATGGCAACCTACCCTCTGCGCAAGGGGACCTGAGTTCCTTACGCCCTGTGGATGTCGCCTTCCTTGGCGGTCTGACGCGCCCGACAACAACATCGGAGCTGGCGATCACCCTCAACGCGTCGGAAACACAGCGCCTGCTTGATACGGCAACCAATCTGCTACCACCTGGATCGCCCCCTAACTTTACCCGCTCGCAGGTTGTTTACGATTCGCTTGGCGCCGGACAAACGGTGACCTACGAGTTCTCAAAAGTCTACGGACCGCAAGCCACGGATATTTCCACCGCCTTTGGCATGGAACTTTCCGACCGGCTGGTGGCGGATGTCGGGCTGACAGCTGGGCAGGCGTTCGGCTTCCAAGTCGGAGCAAGCCCCGCAGAAACCTTTACAATTACCTCTACCAGCACAATGAACGACTTGGTCGCCTTTATTAACAATTACGGCAGCGGCAACGAAGCCGAAGCGTTTTTGAACGAAAACGGCGAGTTGGTCATTCAATCGGTTCTGCTGACCGATGACTGGACGTTGTTCAATGCGGCATCGGCGAATTCGGGCGCTTTGACGGGGCTCTCGCCGACCGATGCTCTGGTCGCGGATGTCGGCCTGACGGCAACCCATGAATTCGATTTTGTGGTCGGCGCGAACCCGCCGGAAACATTCCAGGTTACCGGTGCGAATACCGTTCAGGACCTGATCGATTTCATTAACAACTATAACGGCGGCGATACGGCCTTTGCCTCCTTGAATGCCAGCGGCCAGTTGGTCATTCAGGCAAATGCTGCCTATTCACTGACCAACGCCAACCCCGGTGATACGGTTGTTGAAGATCTGGGCTTTACATCCGGCGCCAACGTGCCGCTCGGCACCCCCATCACAACGCTGGGCTTCGCGTCGGGCACACCTGTTTCAGCCGGTGCCGCTCTGCCGACGCCAAACACGGACGGCACGTTTCCCGATCTTAATTATTCACCAGGCAGTCCGCAATATAATGGTCGCGGCTGGTGGCAGGTCAACATCCGCGCACCAAGCGGCTTGAATTTGACCCAAGGTCTGATCAACTTTAACGGTGATGGCTCGATCAATGCCATCCCGGATGCAGGCGGTCGAACAGATATTGAGTTATCCCAGGTTAACTGGGGCAACGGGTCGGATCTGCAGAATATCAGCGTCGATATTTCGCGCTTTAGCCAGTTCGCCGGAAATTATAACGTGATTTCGGCAGACCAGAACGGGGCCGAGCTCGGCCTGCGGACGGGCGTTGAAATCGACCGGAACGGCTTTGTCATCGCCCAGTTCTCAAACGGCGCCACGGCAAGACTGTATAAACTGCCAATGGTGACGTTCTCGAACCCGAACGGCCTGCAGGAAGTCTCTGGTACCGCTTATACCAAGACCGAAGAATCGGGCGAGGAAAACCTGCGCGAGGCAGGCCGTGGCGGGGCAGGCTTCCTTGAAACCGCTACGGTCGAGGTATCCAACGTCGACCTCGCGGACGAATTTGCCAAGCTGATCATCTCCCAGAGGGCTTACTCGGCCAATACAAAGATTATCAACACGGTCGACCAGATGACCGAGGAGTTGTTGAGACTGCGTTAATAGTCAGGATTAGGTTTCGCTCAACCCGCTGGCGGCAGAAGGCCCCGATTATATGGCGGATGGAGCAACCTATAGGCGGCCCGGTGATTTTTCTCCGGGCCGCTTTTTCGATTCCCATAATAGTGATTTGCCGCAAAGA
>CAYSGL010000143.1:0-4474 GCA_964430725.1 uncultured Pseudobdellovibrionaceae bacterium | reverse complement strand
CCGGCCCGGCAGAAACGTATTCACACCTTCATTTCAACCTCGCCGCTACACATGAAATACAAGCTCCAGATGGAGCCGGACGCGGTTTTGGATGCGATTGCGCAAAGCGTTACATTCGCACGCGGATTCACCGATGACGTGGAATGGTCGGCTGAAGATGGGTCGCGTACGGAAGATGATTTTTTATGCCGCGCTGTAGAAACCGCAATCAAATGCGGGGCAACCACTATCAATATTCCCGATACGGTGGGGTATGCCGTGCCTGAGGAATATGCTCGCCAGATATCCATGTTGATTGATCGTGTGCCGAATATCGATCAGGCCGTCTTATCCGTTCACTGCCACAATGATCTGGGACTTGCTGTGGCCAACTCTCTTGCGGGGGTACAGGCGGGCGCGCGCCAGATTGAATGCACCATCAACGGAATCGGCGAGCGTGCGGGCAACGCGGCGCTCGAAGAAGTTGTGATGGCGATACGCACCCGCGCCGATAAAATGCCATATCGGAACAATATCAAAACCGAGATGATTACAAAAATCTCGCGCACACTCTCGAATACGATCGGTTTTAATGTCCAGCCGAACAAGGCGATTGTCGGTGCAAACGCTTTCGCCCATGAAAGTGGTATCCATCAGGACGGCATGCTGAAAAATGCACAGACCTATGAGATTATGACGCCGGCAAGCGTGGGATTGACGCGCTCGGAACTGGTGCTCGGCAAGCATTCCGGTCGCCATGCGTTAAAAAGCAAGGTGGAAGAGCTGGGGTATGAGCTTGGCGATAACGCGTTTCAGGAGCTGTTCAAACGCTTTAAGGACCTGGCCGATAAAAAGAAAACAGTCTTCGATGACGATATCATCGCCCTGATCGAGGATGAAGTCGGCACGCAATCTGATGCGATTAAATTCGTCTCCTTGCAAGTGGTCGCCGGATCGACCGGCCCGCAAACGGCTGAGCTGTGCGTGACCATCGAGGGCGAGAAAAAATGCACGAAGGTCGAAGGAAAAGGGCCTGTTGACGCTATTTTCAAGGCCATCCGCGATCTGATCCCCCATCCTGACGCCCATCTGCAACTCTATCAGGTGCACGCGATTACAGGCGGGACCGATGCCCAAGCCGAAGTGACGGTGCGTCTGGAGGAAGATGGCAAGACCGTCAATGGGCAGGGGACAGATGCCGATACGCTGGTGGCATCCGCCCGCGCCTACATTCATGCCCTGAACAAGCTGATGACCAAGCGCGCGAAAACAAAACCGGATATGCAGGCGGTCGAGTAATTTTTTTAAAACCGCCAAGGCCGCCAAGCGTACATTCTTTTAGATGTCATTCCCCGCGAAAGCGGGGAATCCAGCGGGCACGGCTCTGGCTCCTCCGGTCAAGCCGGAGGATGACAACAAGAGGGAAAGACGCTTAGCGTGCTTGGTGGTGAAACTTACTCCGCCGCTTCGAACTGGTCGGTGCGTGCGTTGTTGGTATCGCGTCCCACATCGTCGAACAAATCTTCAAGGTCTAAAAACTGGTCGGCCTGCCGGCGTAAATCGTCGGCAACCATTGGCGGGGTGGATTGGATTGTGCTGACCACGGTAACGCGCACGCCTTTGCGCTGGGCGGTTTCGACAAGGCGTTTGAAGTCGCCGTCGCCGGAAAACAGCATGATATGGTCGACCTTTTCCGCCATCTCCAGCAGGTCGATGGCAAGCTCGATATCCATATTCCCCTTTACCTTGCGGCGGCCTTGCGAGTCGACATATTCCTTGGCCTGCTTGGTCACCATGGTATAGCCGTTATAATCCAGCCAATCGACAAGGGGGCGCAGGGGCGAATACTCCTGATCCTCGACCAGCGCTGTATAATAATAGGCGCGTACCAGCCGCCCTTGCTTTCCGGCCCATGTTAACAGGCGTTTGTAATCGATATCCATATCAAGCGCCCGCGCCGTGGCATATAAAGCGGCGCCGTCAATAAACAGAGCAAGTTTTTCATCGGGGTAAAGGCCGGTAATTGCGGGTTTGTTTGCCATGATATCGCTTTTTTTCATAAGGGCGGGGCGATGCCCAACCCGGTATATTAGGTATTATTGATATAGCGCTGCCAGTGTTTTAATGCAAGGTATTCTGCCATTTTCACATATGGATGCTTGCACTTTTCCAATGAACGTCCTATATAGTCGGTTCCATCGGAAAGACAAGATGAAGCGATAAGGAATTGCCATGGCCCGTGTGACCGTAGAAGACTGCATTGAAAAACTGCCCAACCGCTTTGAGCTGGTTATGGTTGCGGCCCAGCGCGCGCGCCGGATCGGAACGGGTGCCCCGCTGACGGTTGACCGCGACAATGATAAAAACCCGGTTGTCTCTTTGCGTGAGATTGCCGAAGAGACCGTTGATATCGAAGAGCTGAAAGAAGATCTGATCCGTGGCAAACAGCGCATCATCGCTTTGGATGACGACAGCGAAGATGTGATCGACTCTATGGACGGCGAGCAGGAATGGAGCATTCTGGCGGCGCAGGCCGAAGGATCGGCGGGTAGCATGGACGATGATGAATCCGGCGACGACGATGCCGATGAAGGCGGTCTGGAAGATCTGGCCGGCGGCGACTACGAAGACGAAGAATAAGCAACTCTCTGATAAGATTAGAAAAGCCGGGATGTCCCGGCTTTTTTTATGCGCAAAATATTAAGGATTTTTACGCCCTTCCGTGATAGAGTTTTTACTCTAAGTTATTCAAAAACAATCAAGTATAAGGCTTCATGTCCGACACCACCGCCGAACTTATTGCGCAAATGAAAAGCTATAATCCCGAGCTGGATGCGGATGCCATCCTCTCGGCGGTGGACTATGCCAAGAAAATGCATGACGGCCAGACGCGCATGTCCGGTGAGCCGTATTATACGCATCCACTGGAAGTGGCTGGCATTCTCGCCGATATGCGCATGGACCCGGCGACGATCATAACGGCAATCCTGCATGATACGCTCGAAGATACGCCGGCGACCTATGACGATCTGGCCAAGCGGTTTTCTCCGGAGGTAGCCGATCTGGTCAATGGGGTCAGCAAACTTACCAAAATCGAAAGCCAGACCGCACAAGGAAAACAGGCAGAGAATTTCCGCAAGCTGGTGCTGGCCATGTCCGAGGATATCCGCGTGTTGCTGGTAAAACTCGCCGACCGTTTGCACAATGTGCGTACATTGCATCATTTCTCGGATCGGCCCGATAAACGCCGCCGCATCGCCCAGGAAACGCTCGAAATTTATGCACCGTTGGCCGAGCGGATCGGTATCCACAAAATCAAGGAAGAGCTGGAGGATTTATCGTTCGCCCAGCTGAACCCCGAGGCACGCGAGAGTATCTCGAACCGCCTGTCTTTCCTGCGCTCGGAAGATACGGGGATGGTAAAGAAGATTATCGGCGAGCTGCAAAAACTGATGGACGATGCGCAGATTGATGCCGAAGTCACGGGGCGCGAAAAAACGAAATTTTCCATCTGGAAGAAAATGCAGCGCAAGAACGTCACGTTCGAGCAATTATCGGATATTATGGCGTTCCGCATCGTGGTGAAGGATATCGGCGAATGTTATCACGCGCTCGGCATTATCCATTCAAAATACCCAACCGTTCCGGGACGCTTTAAAGACTTTATTTCCACGCCGAAACCAAACGGTTACCGCTCGATCCACACGACGGTGCTTGGTCCGCAAAACCAGCGCATCGAAATCCAGATCCGCACCGAGGAAATGCATTACGAAGCCGATCTCGGGGTTGCCGCGCATTGGGGGTATAAGCAGGGCGATGCCGGTGCGATGAAGGATATGAAGAAATATCGCTGGCTGCGTGAACTGCTTGATATTCTCGAACAAGAACACAAGGCCGAGGATTTTTTAGAGAATACCAAACTTGAATTGTTTCAAGATCAGGTGTTCGTGTTTTCACCCAAAGGAGATTTGATCGAATTGCCGATGGGTGCGACGCCTGTCGATTTTGCCTATGCGGTTCACTCGGATGTCGGGGATAAATGCGTCGGGGCCAAGGTAAATGGCCGTATTGCCCCGCTGAATACCAAGCTGAACAACGGCGATCAGGTCGAGATCATTACCTCCAAGACGCAAAATCCCTCTCCGACATGGGAGCGTTTCGTCGTGACGGGCAAGGCGCGTTCCCATATTCGCCGGTATGTGCGCTTGCAACAACGCGGCGAATATATCGCGCTGGGTCAGGCGATGTTGAAGAAATTATTTGCGCAAGAGGGATACGATTTCACGGAAAAAGCCGTAGCAGGGATCGTCAAGCAGATGCGGGTTGAGGAATCGGATGATATTTATGCCAATATTGGGTCCGGCCACTTCAACGTGCGCGATGTCTTCAAAACTATTTTTCCCGGCCATAAAGCAGAGTCGGCCAAAAAATCCGAAAATAAAACGGATGATGTGGCATTGGCGCGACGCCCCGGTGATGACAAGCCGATGCCGAT
>CAYSGL010000142.1:0-4480 GCA_964430725.1 uncultured Pseudobdellovibrionaceae bacterium | reverse complement strand
TGTTTACCATGCCGCGCTTTCTATCCCGCCTTTTATCTCGCACGGCCTTGGCGCTCAGTACGGTGCTTGGCGTACAACAAGCATCCGTTGCTGACGATCAAAAGATAATAGCCAATACGCCTTATCCCGATTTGCGGACCCTGAATCATCAGTCCCGTCTGCGTGAGATACAAGCTACAATTCTCGATGATCCGGAAAAATTCTGCATTACGCCCGGCAAAGCCGTAGAGCTGGGTATGCGTGACAATCTGATAGGAAAATATATTTCCTCCGATCAGACAGCTCGAGAGCTCGCGGTTGAACCTTATACGCGCCAACAAACCGCCATCTCCCGTTTATTTTTTTCTATGGCGGCAAATAGCCATACAGGAAGCTATCTTGCCAAAGCTGCTGTCGCGGCAGATACAATCTTATGCGCTACGCACAATAACAACAGTGCCGCAGGTACTTTTACCACTCCGATAAATTATATTACCGTTTCTTTTGAAACATCTGCCTATGACACGGACGCCGCGACCTGCGTAGAAAACAGCTACTACCCGGCCTATGATTATAATCAGGCACGCTTGCGCAACATCATGCTGGAAGAAGCGGCGCACAGTTATCAGCACCATATCGGCATGTTCAACGCGATGAGCAAGCCATACCATCGCGGATATATCGCCCTGCATACGCTTGCATTGGAAGCGCACGCAAAATTAATCAGTGCGATCGCGGCGGCGGATGAAGTCATCGAAGGGGACGGCTTGGCGATCCATGATACTGACAGCGCAATTTATGAAAGAAACGCCCGCCAGGATATCGTAAGTCTTTATTACCAAGGACGTGACGCAACAAAAAATAATGCGGCCCTTCTCTACCCTGCTTTCAGGAAGATTCTGGCAGACACCGATTTTCTCCATGGATATTTCCTGGGCAATGCGCCGATATATAATATCTATACAGGCACGGAGGAACCCGACTTTCAAGAATTTGCCCGGATCTTTGATCATGTTCCCGGTTTCAAAGGACGCATGATCAGCGATGCGATAGATACAAACACCATGGACTTCCGCACGTTCATTCAATCCCTTACCCCCACCATGGAGCGTGATATGTTGCTTGCGCAGTTTCCCGAATATGGGCAACTAAACCAGCCGCCATTGCTGCCGCAACCAAGCGATACCAGCTTGCCTGAATGCCCGACACCGGCCGAGCGACGGCTGAGGATCCTCAGCAAGGTGCCAAGATAATCCCTTTTCATTTTTACGGTAAGCTTTTATAAGAAGGCATGAGCCAGCGCATTCTCCGTATTCTTATCGTCTCGTTATTCACGCTTGTCTTGCTGGGTATGATTTTTTTATTCCAGATCGGCAATGAAAGCGAAAAAATCAGCGGTACGCTACAGCCCGTCGGCGGGTCGGTCGGTGGCGCCTATACGCTGGTCGATCAGGATGGCAACACCGTGACCGACAAAAATTTCAACGAGACATACAAGCTGATCTATTTCGGCTTTACCTATTGCCCGGCGATCTGCCCGACGGAATTATCCAAGATGGCCGACGCGCTGGCGCAGATGGGCACCGCCGCCAGAGCGGTTCAGCCGATCTTCATCACCATCGACCCGGAGCGCGATACCCCCGCCGTGATGAAACAATATGTCTCGCATTTCGACGACCGGCTGATCGGATTAAGCGGCACGCCGGAGCAAATTCAAACGGCGGCCAAGGCCTATAAGGTCTATTACGCCCGCGTCGACGATCCGGCAGCCACCGAATATACGATGGACCATTCTTCCTATATCTATTTTATGAGTCCCGACGATAAGTTGCTGCATATTTTCCGCATCGAGGATACCGCGCCGGAGATGACGCGTGTCATGCAAGCGTGGCTGGATCAGGGTTTATCGGAATCCGAATAAAGCTGTTCCGGTCTGGGCGGTTTTAAATCCCGCCTCACCCATTGCCAGGCAATATATAACACACAAAACAGCACAAACGACATCAGGTTGATCGCAACCACCAACAAAATAATCGTCGCTACATCGACATTATATTTCAACGTGTCGATGACATCCCGATCGACCCATTGCAGGCAACCGATCAAAATCGCCAGCGCGAGAACCGTCAGAAATGCCAGCTTGATCATCGCCCGCCCGGGATGAATGGCGTGACCGGAATGATTTTTTTGCATCGGATCGTATTCTCCTGCGCACAAGCCTATGATTTTTTGCTATACTGATCCAGCGTATTCGAATCATTTTGTGTCCCGTGTCTCTTCCTGTTCATCTTTTTTCCCGGGGGTCTATCTGCACATGTCAAAACGTCTTTTCCTTATGTCTTCCTTGTTGTGCCTGTCCGCAGCCTTACCGCATAACGCGGATGCGGCCGGTTTTTATATTCAGGAACAGTCCGTCAAAGGGCTGGGCTCGGCCTTTGCCGGCTCCGTCACTTCTCTGGATGATGCCAGCGTTGTTTATTTCAACCCTGCGGGCATGACCAAACTGGACCGCGCGCAGGTCAATGGCGGCGTTCATATGCTCGTGCCCAGTGCAAAGTTAAGTAATAACGGGTCGACTTTCAACGCAGCTCCTTCGGGCGGCGGCAGCGGCGGTAACCCGTATAACCCGACTCCTGTTCCCAACGGCTTTGCCGTAATGCCGTTAAACAGCGATCAATCCCTGTGGGCGGGTATCGGCGTGACCGCGCCATTCGGCTTGGCGAATGATTACGGCGACAGCTGGTTCGGGCGATTTGATTCAACAAAAACCGAATTAACGACCATTAATATCCAGCCCTCCCTCGCCTATAAGGTCAATGACTGGCTGTCTATCGGCGCCGGTGTTGATGTGCAGTACGCCAAGGCCAATCTTGAAGCCGTGGTCAGCGATACGGTTTAGGAAGGCACCAGCCGCCTGAAGGGGATCGACTGGAGCGTCGGTTATAATGTCGGTTTGCTGCTCAGCCCGACCCCGCAGACCGATATCGGCCTGCATTACCGCTCGGCGATCAGCCACAAGCTCGAAGGCCGCATCAGCGCATCCGGTCTGTCCGGCCTCAACCCGCTGATACCCAACTTCAACACGACCGGATCGGCCAATCTCGACCTGCCCGATATTGCGACCTTCGGCATCGGGCACAATATCACACCCGATCTGCGCCTGATGGGACAGGCGACATGGTTCGGATGGAATAACTATCAGGACATCACCCCCAAACGAGACGACGGCGTTGCCTCATCCCCCATTGTTCAGAATTATCAAACCACATGGGCCTTTTCGGTCGGTGCGGAATACGATGTCAACGACCAATGGACGGTGCGCGGCGGTTATCAGTTCGATGAAACGCCGACAACCGATCAATACCGCACGACGCGCACGCCTGACGGCGACCGCAACTGGTTCTCGCTGGGTGCCACCTATCACTGGACGCCGGATATATCGATTGATATGGCGGCGACCTATATTGATGTCGCCGAGGGCACGATCGACTTATCGCGTAACGGTGGACTGGCGCAGGTGCGCGGCGACACGGATGGATCGGTTGGCATTGTTGCGCTCGGCCTGACCTATAAATTCTAGGAAATTTTTATTTGAAAAAACCGCCGAAAGGCGGTTTTTTTATAAGGCGTACGCAACAAAATGCGATCATGTTGCGGTGTGGATCTTTGACTAATCTTCCAGAATTGAATTCAATTTCATCGCCAGCCCCATAGAGCCGCGCACTTTCAGCTGGCCCATCATAAAGGCGACATTCGGGTCCTTGCGGCCATTCAGTATCGCTTCGAACGTATCGATCGAACAGGCCAACGTTACGTCCGCTTCGTTGTCTTCGTGGGTAATCACCGGCGGCGTCTGTGTGTTATCGACATGGATGATGCCGTCATCACCGAAATCGAATTTAACGGCCTTGTCCAGCCCGGCGGCCTTGCCAAGACGGGCGGTAATTTCTTGTGTGATCTGGTCGAGTGACATGGGCCTTCCTTTAAACGTCTTTTAGTGTAACGCTATTTTGGTAAAGGAACCATAAATGATCAGGCGGATGTCTTTTATGCGGGTGCGGGCGCGGATGCACGTCGCGCTTTCGGGGACGATTTAGAACAAGCGGTTGTTTCTTTGAGCAAGCGCTTCATATGGCTACAAATGTCGTGATGATTTGCACGCATCGTCTCAAAACGTTTTTCATAGGCAGCTTTATTTTCAACCAGCGCCATTTGAATCCGTACCCGTGTCGCAAGCCGGTCAAAGGCGGCCTTCGTTTCGATTATCGCAATGGCATATAATGCTTCATCTCTCTCATCATCGTCTACATGATGCGGCAATTTTTCGGGCAAAAAATGTTCGGCGTTGCGTTGATAAATTTCATTGTAGCACTCTGAAATATTAAAGAGTTCAGTAAGGCGTGTATCGGCATCTGCTTTCGATACATACGAGGCCGCGAAACGCTTTTCTGTCGTCTCCTCACCTCTGGTCTTTGCAGCTAGAATTTCTCGCAAGGGAAGA
>CAYSGL010000141.1:685-4499 GCA_964430725.1 uncultured Pseudobdellovibrionaceae bacterium | reverse complement strand
CAGAATTTTCAACCATTGTCCATCCATCGGTAAAATAGCGCTATGGGGGGGCGTTGGGCTTTTCAGGCTTTTGCAGAAGTTTTTCGCTTCGCGGGTCGTGGCAAATTCATCAAGTGTTTTTCCCTCGATCGGGCCGCCGGCGACTTTGATAAAGGCGGGGTTTGCCTGAATAATGTCAAGCGAAGCGCGATGTTTTCGGACAAAACAAATGCCGATCGGCGCTTTTTCGAAAATATCGGTTGTATCGGTCGTCATAAATATCTTGAGATCGGATGCGGATTGCCGTTAAGTCATCAAGGATAAGGCAAAAAAAGCCGTTACGTAAGAGGAAAAGACCATGGGTTACAAGGTAGCAGTCGTCGGGGCCAGCGGGAATGTCGGGCGGGAAATGCTGAACATCCTGCATGAACGCAATTTTCCGGTATCGGACGTGGTGGCTTTGGCCTCGCATCGATCTGCCGGGACGCAGGTTTCATTCGGCGATACGGACCTGAATATTCAGGATCTGGCAAAATATGATTTCTCGGGAACGGATATTGTCCTGTCTTCTCCGGGGGCAAAAATCTCGGCTGAATTTGCGCCGATTGCGGCCAGGGCCGGCGCCGTCGTTATCGACAATACCTCGCATTTCCGCATGGATCCGGATGTGCCGCTTGTCGTACCGGAAGTTAATCCCGAAGCGATTGCGGGGTATACAAAAAAAAATATCATCGCCAACCCGAACTGTTCCACGATTCAAATGGTGGTTGCGCTCAAGCCGTTGCATGATGCGGCCCGAATTAAGCGCGTGGTTGTCAGCACCTATCAGTCCGTATCGGGCGGCGGCAAGGAAGCGATGGACGAGCTGTTCAATCAGACACGGCATTTTTATATGAACGATCATGTGCAAAATGAAGTATTTCCCAAACAGATCGCCTTTAACGTGATTCCCCAGATCGACAGTTTTATGGATGACGGCGCGACCAAGGAAGAATGGAAGATGGTCGTCGAAACCAAGAAAATATTAGGGGAGTCGATCAAATTGTGCGCCAATTGTGTCCGCGTGCCTGTTTTTGTCGGTCATTCGGAAATGGTCAATGTTGAATTCGAATCGGAAATGACGCCCAAACAGGCGATGAAGCTCTGGCAAAAGGCGAAGGGCGTAACCTGCATCGACCTCGATAGCGATCTGGAGTATGTGACCCCGGCTGAAATCGCCGGTGAAGACGATGTTTTTGTGTCCCGTGTTCGCGAGGATATATCGGTCGAGAACGGGCTGAATTTCTGGTGTGTGTCAGACAATCTTCGTAAGGGTGCCGCGCTGAACGCCATCCAGATTGCCGAACTGCTGGCCGATAGACATCTGAAAAAATAGTTTTACAGCGTTTGGGCTGTAAACGGATGCGCGGTCGTGACGAAATTCTCCTGTGCGGCAATCAAGGCCAGTTCACGCTGATGGCGGTCATGCGTTGCCTCAAGCAGGCCGTAAATCGCTGAGGTCGTCTTTTCAAGGGCGCGGTCCAGCGCCAGTCCGCGCAGGATATTGCCAAGGAAAACCGCCGCTGTGACATCACCCGATCCATTTGGCGCACTATCGAAATGCAGGCGCGGTGTTGTTGTCACATATTGCCGCCCGTCTTGATGGCTGGCCATCATCTGTATTTCATGCGGCTGTGTTTCATGGTGAACCAGAGAGGTGAGCAATATTGTCTCAACGCCCAGCCGGTGCATGGTGCGACAGGCGGCGCGGGCCTCTTCCAGTGTGGTAATTGGCTGCCCCGTTAAAAATTCCAGCTCGAACTGGTTGGGTGTCATAACGGCGGCGTGCGATATCGCTGTTGTCTTGAAAAATTCAGGTATGCCTTCACGTACGAAAAAGCCGCGCCCGACATCCCCCATGACCGGATCGCAACACCACGGAACGCCCAGTGTACCGGTCAGCTTTGCAATTATATGCCCGATTTCCGCTTCGCCGAGATAGCCGGTCAGAACGGCGTCTATATCGTCCAGCGCCCCGCGTTCTTCAAGCCCGTTCAGGATGTCCTGTATATGTTCGGGCCGGAATACATCGCCCGTCCACGCGCCGTAACCCGTGTGATTCGAGAATTGGACTGTATGAACGGCAATGACCTCGAATCCCATCCGTTGCAAGGGGAAGACAGCGGCGGCGTTGCCGACATGCCCGAAGGCTACATGTGATTGAATGGACAGGATTTTTCCCATAGCCATAGATATGACACGAATCGAGGCTATATTAAAGCCATGAGACGCATTTCCAGCAGACGGGTTTTTTTGGGACATATGGCAGGGGCGGCTGCCATGATGCTATGGCAGTCCAAGGCCATGGCTCTGGATATAAATTTGAACGTACTCAAAAAAAAAGAAAGGGAGTTTCCCTATATGCTGACCGATGATGAGTGGCGCGCAAAGCTGAGTGATGAACAGTATAAAATTTTACGCGCCGAAGGAACCGAACCGCCGAATTCTTCGCCCCTGAACAAGGAAAAGCGCGCAGGCATGTACCATTGCGCCGGCTGCGGCAAGCCGGTTTTTTCATCCGAGACGAAGTATGAATCCGGGTCTGGCTGGCCGTCTTTTTATGCACCTGCGGCAAAAGACGCTATCGGCATGTCGACCGACTTTAAAATTATTCTACCGCGAACAGAAGTCCATTGTGCCCATTGCGGCGGGCATCTGGGCCATGTGTTCGATGACGGCCCTCCCCAGACGGGCAAACGTTATTGCATCAACGGGGCGGCGCTGGCGTTTCGTCCCGCCGAATAAGCCCCTCACCCACGCAAGACTGCTTGTTTTTCTATAATACTTGATATCTGTTCGAAAATGCCGTGTCAGATGGTGATTGAATTTCCAGCTTCGCGCTGTATGATCGCTTCTATGATAACACCTGACACACGTCCCTTATCTCCGCACCTGCAAGTATACCGCCTGCCCATGACGGCGAAGATGTCCATTTCACACCGTATAACCGGCGTCATTTTGATGGGCGGCATGGTATTGTTTGCGGCCTTTCTTATGGCCGCCGCGTCGGGAGAGAATGGCTATAATCTGGCTGTCTCGCTTGCGTCTTCTGCCTTGGGACAATGTGTCCTGATAGGATGGAGTGCCGCGTTCTTTTATCATCTGTGCAATGGCGTGCGTCATTTATTGTGGGATATGGGATTTTTGTTCGATTTGAAAAATGCCTTTATCGCAGGCTGGATTGTTCTGATTACTACTGCGCTGCTCACAGGCGCGACATGGTATCTGGTCTATGGGGGGCTATAATGGGCTGCTGTCATTGCAAAAATGCGGGTGAAAAACCCCATGGTTCTGGCCATTGGCTGTTGGAGCGCATCACGTCCGTAGCCTTGATTCCGCTCGGCATATGGCTGATTTTATCGGCGGTGGCCTTGCGCGGTGCGTCTTATACCGATTTTACCGGCTGGGTTGCAACGTCGGCGAACACCTACCTGTTGATTGCCACCATCCTGATTGGCTTTTGGCACGGCATGATGGGAATGCAGGTCATTCTGGAAGACTATGTGTCATGCGTAAAAACGCGCGGTATGCTGATCTGCCTGATGAAATTATTTTTCGCCGCCCTCGCGCTGGCTTGTCTTTACTCTGTTTACATGATGGCGTTCTAAACCATGACTCAAAACTATCAAATCATCGATCACGAATATGATGTCGTTGTTGTCGGCGCTGGTGGCGCCGGTTTGCGCGCTGGTTTCGGTTGCGCAGAAAAAGGCCTGAAAACGGCCCTGATTTCAAAAGTCTTTCCGACGCGCTCGCACACTGTGGCGGCACAGGGCGGTATTTCTGCCGCGCTGGG
>CAYSGL010000141.1:0-675 GCA_964430725.1 uncultured Pseudobdellovibrionaceae bacterium | reverse complement strand
TATGGGCGAGGATGACTGGCGCTTCCACTTCTATGATACAATCAAGGGGTCTGATTGGCTCGGCGATCAGGACGCGATTGAATATATGTGCCGAGAGGCCATTCCCGCCATTTATGAGCTGGAGCATTACGGCGTTCCTTTTTCACGGACCGAAGACGGTCGTATTTACCAGCGTCCGTTCGGCGGCATGACCACCCATTACGGGCAGGGAACGGCCCAGCGCACCTGCGCCGCCGCTGACCGGACGGGGCACGCGATCCTGCACACGCTCTATCAGCAGGCGCTGAAAAACAAAGCCGAATTCTTTATCGAATATTTTGCGCTCGACCTGATTATGAACGATGCGGGGGAATGTGTGGGCGTGCTGGCATGGAATTTGGCCGATGGCACGCTTCACCGGTTCCGCTCCCACCAAACGATTCTGGCCACGGGCGGTTATGGCCGCGCCTATTTTTCCTGTACCTCTGCCCATACCTGCACGGGGGACGGCGGCGGAATGGTGCTGCGCGCCGGCTTGCCGCTGCAAGACATGGAATTCGTGCAATTCCACCCGACCGGCATTTACGGTGCTGGCTGTCTGATTACCGAAGGCGTGCGCGGCGAAGGCGGCTATCTGACCAACTCCGAAGGCGAGCGTTTTATGGAGCGCTATGCGCCAAGCGCCAAAGACCTGGC
>CAYSGL010000140.1:0-4538 GCA_964430725.1 uncultured Pseudobdellovibrionaceae bacterium | reverse complement strand
GCTGTGGGCAAGGCCGGCTTCATCCGGGTGATATTGGGCCATTTTTCAGAATATTTTCGGTTCATTTCCAGCCACTCTTCACCGCGCGGATCGGAATCGGGGACAATGGCTTCGATCGGGCATTCCGGCTCGCACACTCCGCAATCAATACATTCGTCGGGATGAATGACGAGTGTGTTCTCGCCCTCATAAAAGCAATCGACCGGGCACACCTCTACACAGTCGGTGTGTTTGCACATGATACAGATGTCCGTCACAACAAAGGTCATGCTGGGTGATATGGCACAGTGATTTGCCCTTGTCAAAGCCTGCGCAAGGCCGCATGAATAGGGGCATGAAACGCCCCCTTGATATCTATGCCAAATTCTTCGAAACCATGTCGCTGCGCACACTGCGCGAATTGAAAATGCTGGTCGCGCCGGATGTCCGTTATACCGATCCGTTCAATGATGTTGAAGGGGCGGACAAATTTATCGCCGTCTTTGAAAAAATGTATACCGAGCTGGAGTCACCCAAGTTCAAGGTCCTTGATATGGCCATGGGGCAGGGCGATAAGGTCGGGTATATCCGCTGGAGCCTGTCTTATAAGCGGGCGGGCAGAATGGGCAAGTTCGACGGGATGAGCGAAGTCCGATTCAACAATGACGGTAAAATCAGCAGCCACACTAACTTCTGGGATTCCGGCAACCAGTTCCTGGGCCGTCTGCCGATGGTCGGCGGGATTGTGAAAATGATCATGCGCAAGGCGGGTGTGCAGTAAGGCTTTCAGTCAATGAGCAATTCACAAAAAATCATTGCAATATTATTGGATAAACGCGCTCGTTGGGATGAACGGGATGATGCGGCCATGTATCTGGCAGAATTTGATGATTTGGAATCATATAATGCCCTTGTCGCAGTGGCATCGGACTTGTCGGAAGACGAGGTGATTTTGTCTTCATGTGGAGAGTCTATTGCTATCCGCTGGAAGAAAAATAACGGTTTTGATCAAAAAATATTCAACCGGATGGCTCCCAATGCAAAAAATGAAATCAAAGGGTTGCTTGGTATCTGATTAACCAAGGTTTTAACCACCAAGAACACCAAGCGTTCCGCTCTTAAAAATGTCATTCCCCGCGCAGGCGGG
Source organism: uncultured Pseudobdellovibrionaceae bacterium (assembly GCA_964430725.1). Lineage (GTDB taxonomy): Bacteria > Pseudomonadota > Alphaproteobacteria > Micavibrionales > Micavibrionaceae > CAYSGL01. Next base: position 3,412 of record CAYSGL010000140.1, on the reverse strand, counting down.
GAATCCAGTGGGGCGGCTCCGGATCCCCCGATCAAGTCGGAGGATGACAATGAGAGAGGCTGTCAGGCAGGCAATACCGACAATTTTGATAAAATCTTAATCAATTATTGATACGCTTTCCTTATGCAGGGAAGAAATCTCGATTTGATCAGGAAGATCTTGAAACGGGCGATGGATGAGGGACGCGAAGGACGTGTCCTGATGATCCAGCAACGGCTTGAAGCCGCGCGCGAGATGCCCGAGGACCATGCCCATATTTTGCGGCAATTACAGCTCTTTGGCCGCGTGATACCGCAAGGGTCTGTCTTCAGTTCGCACATGATCCACTAGGCCAGTGTCAGTATCGTGCCGTCGAGCGTTGCGCTCGCACCGATCGGCAGGGTGATAAGCCGCTCTCCATGGCCGAACGGCGCGTTCATCAGAATGGGGAAGTTTGTTCTCGATGTATGTTCCTCAATAATATCTTCGAGCGTAAAACCGAAGGGGCGGCCCGTGTCCTGCAAGTTATCGAACGTGCCGAGGATGAGGCCGTTGATTTTGTCGAACGCACCCGCGCGATGCAGGGCGCGGAAAAGCAGGTCGAGGCGGCTGGTCTCGATGTTCCAGTCTTCGAGAAACAAGATTGCGCCATTCAGATCAACGTCATTCAGCAGATATTGAAAGAGGCTGGCGTTGCCACCGATTAACCGGCCTGTGGCATCGCCTGCGCGGACGATATGCGCGCCGTCGAGGGTAATGGTTTTTCCGCCGCCAAGAATGTCGAAACATTGTGCGGTATCGGCTTTGTTGGCCGCGTTCTTCACAAGCCAGCGTAAAGACGGGCCGTGATAGGTCACAAGGTCTGTGCGGGCGGAAAGGATGTTCAGCAGCGCGGTTGCATCGCTGAAGCCGATAATGGGTTTCGCGTGCGCCGTTATGATGTCGCTATCGACATCATTGGCCCAATGCAACGAGCGATTACCGCCTGCCGCGAACATAATGGCGTTGATGTCATTCGATTTCAGCAAATCATGGAAAGCGTCGCGTTTTTCCGCATTCGTGCCCGCAGATTGATTGAAGCGCGCGTGGCTTTGCGGATGGATGAGGACTTTATAGCCCAAGCTTTCAAGAAGGGTTTTGCCCGCATCGAGATCGGCGGCGTCCACATAAGATGACGGGGCCATGATGCCGATCGTATCGCCGGGTTTCAGGGGTGGGGGCAGGATTGCGGTCATATGGTTATTGTGGGGGATGGGTGTCTTTGCGTCAATTCCCCGCATTTTTATCTGGCCCTTTCATTTGTTTTTATGGTAATAGTTCAGGCAAGTAATAAAAAAAAGAGAGTGTGTTTATGAGTTGTTTAGCCTCTTGCTTCCGTTCGGAAGCGGTCAAAGAATGTAATGCTGTAAAAATAGATATCTCTTTTGTAGGGATTGGCTGTTATAGAGACACTTTCGATAGCATCGAGGCATCCGGCGCTGAAAATATCCATAGTGAGTTTGTTGCCGGAAGCAAATTGACGGTGACGTTTAAAGAAGCCGACATCTATAAAATAATCGGTGCGTTGGAGGCTGTTGATCTACGCATTAGAGCAAAAGATCAGTCTCCTAGAGAAATATTGGCGCGCAGCTTGGGCAAGCCCGAGCTCGCCGAATCTAATGAAATTATAAACCTTCATTTGCGCAATATGGATGAGCAGAGCATACTCATTCAAATGAAGATTGGTGACGATAGCGTATATGACCGTCTCTTTCGTCATATAAATAGCGCAGATTTCTTGAGAATAGTTACTCGTACAAAAGGAGCGTATCTGGCTGCTTCAGCACAAATAACAGAGTCTGTTATGACGGATTTGCAAGAGCAATTTGGCTTGTGGAATTTGTGGGCGAAAGACGGCGTTCATGTCAACGATGAGAAATATTATACCGCATCCCCTGCTTCTGCTCTGTCCGCGTTGCGCCGCTAAAAAACTAATTCGTCTTAAAGGCCTCAAGTGCGCGGTCGCGTGATGCTTGCAGATCGACAATAGGGGCCGGATAATCGAATACGGTGCGGATATCTGTAGGCGCGGTCCATGGCTTGTGCAGATATTTGTCCGGCATATCCGCCAGTTCAGGCACGAAGCGCCGCACATACGCGCCGTCGGGGTCGAATTTTTCGCCCTGCAGGACGGGATTAAACACGCGGAAATAGGGCGCGGCATCGGCACCGCAACCGGCGATCCATTGCCAGCTGGCGGCATTATTCGCAGCATCGGCATCGAACAGGCACTCCCAGAACCATCGCTCGCCGTGATGCCAATGGATGAGCAAATTTTTGACCAGGAACGAACCGACGATCATGCGGCAACGATTATGCATGTAACCTGTCTGCCACAATTCGCGCATGGCGGCATCGACGATCGGGTATCCGGTTTGCCCGCGCTGCCAGGCCAGCAAAGCCGCACCGCCTTCTTTGTCCCATGGAAAATGATCAAAGCGCGGTTGCAGGTTTTTCCATTTTAAATCCGGGTTGTGATAGAGCAGGGAATAAGAAAATTCACGCCAGCCAAGTTCCGAGCAAAAAGTATCGGCATCATTATGCCGGTTATTTTTCTCGCCCGCGTGCCGCGCGGCATACCAGGCCTGATTGGGCGATATCTCACCAAAATGCAGGTGAGGAGAGAGGCGCGAAACATGATGTTGCGCCGGTACGTCCCGGCCTTCCTTATAATTTTTCAGACCGTCTTCGATAAAATCATGCAGGCGCTTTTGCGCACCCGCTTCGCCGATGGCCCAATCGCCTACAATCATTTTTTCCCAGCCATTTTCACGCGAGGGCGGCAGTAAGTCGAGTTGTTCAATAGAAATCCCCCCTGACGCGTCGGCATAGGCTGGGCGCTTTGGCGCCGGCAGCGGTTCGCGCGGGGGCGGAGCAGACAGGCATCCTTTACGGTAGAAGGGTGTAAATACCTTGTATGGGGTACCGTCGCTTTTAAGAATATGCTTATCCCACGGTTCCCATAGCAGCGAGCCGTTAAAACTTTGCCCGTCGACATCGCTGTCTTTCAGCGTCTCTTTTATTTTTCTATCACGGCCGATGCGCCACGGCTCGTAACACCGGTTCCAATAGACGCCCTGCGCATCTATTTTTTTTGCAAGCGCGGGAATGATATTGTCGGCTTTGTCGCGCGCGAGATAGAGATGCCCGTTCAGCGCGTCGTTCAGTTTGATAAGGGAGTAATGCAACCACACGCGGCTGGCGGCACCCATGACCCAATCTTCGGCGTTTTCATCATCGAGAATATAAACAGGCAGGATCGGCGCGCCTGTGTGATGCGCGGCATGCAACGCCGGATTATCCGAGCAGCGCAAGTCCTGACGAAACCAGACGATGATGGGGGCTGTGGGCATAGAAAAATCATAAATGTCATCCCGAGCGAAGTCGAGGGATC
>CAYSGL010000139.1:0-4561 GCA_964430725.1 uncultured Pseudobdellovibrionaceae bacterium | reverse complement strand
ATTCGCATCGACAGCGGGTTCAAAAAATAAATTTCTCTATATGGTCATAACCGTTGCCGGCCATGAGGTTGAGGAAATCGGTGATATCTGGCTGGATGATGTTTTGCTTCCCCCTCTCGATTCCAACGGATGGGTAAAAGAAGGCCGTTTCAAGGATCATGTCCGTATCATCAAGCATCTGGGTGCCTCAGACCAGCTTGCCGATAGCATGCTCGTATCAGAAGTTGCGGAATGGACATCTGCCCATCGCGGGCGCGGTCGTGCCTATGTAGTGATGAAGCTGGTGTATGACCGCGATATATTCCCCACGGGCATCCCGCACCCAAAGTTCCTCGTGAAGGGTAAAAAGGACATTTATGATCCGCGTACGGACAGTTACAGCTATTCCAACAATTGGGCATTGTGCGCATCGGATTATATTCGCTCCGGCTATGGGGCCGGCGCCGAGTTGAGCGAAATCCATTTGGGCAACCTTATCGAACAGGCCAATATCTCCGACGAGCTGGTACCTGTCTCGGCCGGCGTCACACAAAAACGCTATACGCTGGACGGCACCTTTACCGCCGATGAAGAGCCAATCGTAACGCTTGAGCGTATGATGACGGCAGGGGCCGGCGCGCCTGTATGGACCAAGGGGCGGTACCATATTTACTGCGGGTCTTATATCGCACCGGAAATAACGCTAACGGAAGATGATTTTATCGGTACTTTCCGCGTCACGCCACATCTGCCACGACGCGAACTGTTCAACCGTGTGCGCGGAAGTTTTATCGATCCAGAAAATAACTGGCAGGCAAACGATTTGCCACCTGTTGAAAACCCGCTCTATGTGGATCAGGATGGTGGCGAGGTCATTACCCGCGATATCGAGCTGCCCTACACCACAAATACTCTGCGCGGGCAGAGAATTAGTAAAATCCATCTGGAAAAAGGCCGGCAGGGAATCATTGTTGAGGGACAGGCCAATTTACGCGCGCTCAAGCTGGGCGTGATGAAGACCGTAGCGTTGCATATTCCTCGCCTGGGGTGGATCAACAAACCGTTCGTGTGCCTTGCCTATAAGGAAAGTCCTATAGGCGGAATTGATCTGGTGCTGCAGGAAGAAGCTGCTGAAAGCTATGACTGGAATTTTGGGGAGGCAACAACACGCGATCCCGCGCCCAATACGGATTTACCGCGTGCCACGGAGATAACGGTTGTCACCGGTTTCTCGCTGGACAGCGTACTCGTCGATACGGAAGCGCAGGACAAGATTTTTAGCGTGCTGGCTTCGTGGAATGACCATGAGGACCGTTTCGTTTCGCACGGAGGGTTTTTCGAAATAGAATATAAGAAATCGGATGAGACAACTTTTAAATCTGCGGGCCGGATTGCCGGCAATATCACGCAGACGATCCTTCTAGCTCTCGCGCCCGACGTTCTTTATGACGTTCGTATCTTTGCCGCCAACTATCTCGGTCTGCGCAGCGCGCCGACTACGCTGTATAATTTTCTTGTTGGCACCACAGTCACGACCAATAGGGAAGATTGGGAAAATAAAACGAACCACCGAAACCTTTATGACTGGGAGATCCACGACTTACTTCCGGAGGATTGGGAATAATTATGCATAGCTTTACACCCATAACTTTTTCAGAACCGCAAAAAGAGACAGTCACCAGAACACGTATAAAGATCACAAGACAAGCGCAGCATAAAGAAATCGACACGGGCGTCAGGCGCGTGATCGAAAAGATCGTCAATGGCGAAACAATCCGTGAGGAAAAGCCTATTACCGAGCGAATTCTCATCCCTGCGATGCAGGAAGATGAGCCGTACCAAATAGATGTATGGGCCGTTTATAGTGATGATGGCGCAAACAGAGAGCGCCACGAATTCACCACGCTGGAAGCCGCTAACGTGTTTTTAGGGAAGGATCGGTAATGCCAACGCAAGTACAAATCAGGGGGGCGGCTAAAGCCACACAGGAGGCCAGAACGCTGGCAGTGCGCGAGCTTGATGTCAATGTGACAGATAAGCGCCTTTGCGTTCACGATGGACTCGCAGCAGGTGGCATGCCGCATGTCAATTATAAGGACCATCAAAATCAAGAATTCACCTATGGCTTGGCGACAGGTATCAACGCCATGGAGGTCACCTTACCGAAAACACCTGGCGCTTATCAAGCTGGGCAAAAATTTACCGTTCGGGCGGAAAACACCATTACGGGGGCCGCTACGATCAATTTTAATGGCCTTGGTGCATTAACTCTGCAAAAAAAAGATCGGGGTACGGGCACAATAGCTAATGCTGACAGCGGCGATATTATCGGCGGCGGTGTTTATACGATACATGTTCTTGGCGCGACTCAAGCCTTGATTGAGAGCGTGGATGGTGCCGGCCTAACAAGCATTAGCCAGGGCGATTTGAATACGAGCAGCGGAACTGTCACCACTTCATCTGCTACAGATGTTCCTATGCTTACCTTGCCTGGCGGATCATACGGGTTTTATCCCAGATTGCGATTAAGTACTGCCGCTAACGGCGGAGCTTGCTATATTCATAGCGGCGATGGGAATCTTGGCGCATCTTATGCTACTCGTATATCTCTGAAAGCCCCTTCTGGTCGAACTATAACGGCTCAGCAACTCTATATTACATCCTCTCCTCCATTCAATCTTGGAGATGGTGAGGTTGGAGGCTTTCTCTTTGCTACAGTCAATAGCTTAGGTGAAGTCCAATCCACTTATATCGCTGATGTGCCACCATGGGCTTATAACGGCCCTACTGATATTTGTGCCTGCGCCAAATGCCCGATCACCGGAAAAAAATACCGCCGCGCCAAAAAGGAAATGACGCTTGAGGAAATTCTTGATGGTGCGCCCGTCGAATTCGTCATGGAAGAAATCACCCATGATTTGAAAAATAAAGATATGGGGATTATTCCCCATCCTTTTGGCGCGGTACCAGACGGCCATCATGTTGTTTTGCTTGATCCGATGTCCGATATCGTGCGGCGCCTGGTCGACTATCAGAATGCCGGCGGTGACGATGTGGCCGACGCGCTCAGTATGGGAAAAATATACACCGAGGCCGCTCCATTGAACCGCTGTGGGCCGCAAGGCGTAATGATCACGCCAATCCGTTTCAAATAATATAGCATTGCAAGGATATCGTCGTGGAAGAACGCAGGCAGGCCGATTCAGATGTTTTGAGAGAAATAGCCAAACTAGGACGCGTAGTGGGCGAGCTTTCGACGAACGTGAAGCTTCAGACGGCGGCTCTCGACTCTCACAAGGAGCTGGCGGCTGTTCACCTCAATACGCTTGAGCGACGCATGGATGGCCTGGAAACGGCGGTATTCAACAGTATCAAAGATGGCGTGGAGAGCGACAAAGAAACCGAGCTTCGCTTTTCAAAAATCGAGAAGGATGTCGATACCGCCAAGGGTGCCATCGGCGCATTAAAATGGGTGTGGGGCTTTATCACAACGCTGATCGCCGGCGCGGTCTGGTTCTTAACAAAAACAGGGGTGATGCTATGAGCGCATTCAAAACTATCGGACAGGCCCTTCGGGGCCTTCTTTCTGCGCCCATAAAGGGTCGAACTGTTGCTGCCGCTTCAGGGGGTCTTATCACCGCTGCTTCGGTGACCATGGCCGTGTTTTTATCGATCGCCGACCCTAAAACAGCCTCAATGACCGCACAGTTTGAAGGGATGGTATTGCAAAATTACATGGATGTCGTCGGCGTAGAAACGTGGTGTGTGGGTGAAACGCAAGTGGGCCGGTTAGAAAAAGGATATACCCGAGAATATTGCCTGGCTCTTTTTAAGGCGCGCTTTAGCGAATATTCCAGTAAATTATATGGTTGCTACACCGAAGATATGAAGCGTTTTGTTACGCCCGCCATGCACGGTGCCTTCACAGATGTGTATTTCAATACGGGCGCGCGGTGCAATACAGGCATGATGCGCGCGCTCAAGGCAGGCCAGTCAGTCGCGGCCTGCGATTTCATTCTGAAATATAAGCGCGCAGGCGGAAAGGATTGCTCCATCCGCGCCAACGGGTGTTACGGCGTGTGGGACCGCCGCATAAAGATGCATGGCTCCTGTCTGGAAGAAGCGCAGCAACTGGAGGCCTCTTATGCATCTGATTAAAGTGTGGTGGCCCTTGCTGGCATTTCTGGGGCTCGTGGGGCTTTTTATCGCCCATGGCTTGAATGAGGGTCGTCACGCGGAAAAACTCACCCTTGCTAACGTGGGCGCAAAACAGGCCGAAATAAACAAACAGGTCGCCCAAACCAAAAGAGAGGCCCGCCATGAAACGCAACCTATGGATCGTGATGCTCTTGTCCGCCTGCACTGTTCTCGTGGGTGGGTGCGCAACGTGGAGTATTGCCCCAAGTGAGCAAGCCTGCGAGATCGTGTATGTCGATATCGCCCAAGACAGTACCGAAACCTTGAGGCAGATCGCGACCAACAATCTCGCCCTTGAGCGGCTATCACCATAATCTATTTTCCTGCTGAAAGGCGGGGCCGGAGCGCTGCAACGCTCCGACCGCGAGAAAGCCCCTCGCATGAC
>CAYSGL010000138.1:0-4629 GCA_964430725.1 uncultured Pseudobdellovibrionaceae bacterium | reverse complement strand
AGCGACGTGTGCGTGTAGGCGCCCGCGTTGATGATCAGCCCGTCATACTGGCCACGTGCTTGCTGAATCCAGGTGACGATGTCGCCTTCATGGTTGCTCTGGCGGCATTCGACCTCGATGCCTAGGGTCGATGCGCGCTCTGCACACATGACATGGATATCGGCCAGCGTGTCGCTGCCGTACAGGGCCGGATCGCGGATACCCAGCATATTCAGATTGGGGCCGGATATAATCAGGATGCGTTTCATGGCTTAATGATGGTCGTGTCCGTCATGCTCATGGTGGTCATGCTCATGCATGTCGCCGTCGGGCTTTTGTCCCGGCGCGACGACTTGCACAGGGAAGGTCATCTCGCCCGCTTTCAGGAAAGTCAGGGTCAGATCGAACGCCGTCCCTTCGGCCAGCGGCGCGTTCAGATCGAGAAACATGATGTGCTTGCCGCCGGGGGCCAATTCAATCTGTTCGCCATTCGGCACGATCAGCGTATCAATCCGGCGCATCTGCATAATACCGTCCTGCATTTGCATGTCATGGATTTCGGTGCGGTCGGCAATATCGGCTTTTGCTGCGACCAGCGTATCATCCGGCCCTTTATTCTCGATTATCAGAAAAGCCGCCCCGTTTTTCGCGCCGGGGGCGGTGGCGAAAGCATAGGGCGTGTCGATGGCCAACTCTCCTTGCTCGACACAGGCGGTCAGCAACAGGGCGGTTAACAGGGTCAGGGCGCGGTGCTTCATGGGACTTCTCCTTTTTACTATAGAAATAGATGAAAGGGATACTAGGCGCTTAATCGCCCTGTGCCAAGAGCGGAAGCAGGTCGGCGGGGGTAATCGTCTCGATCGGATCGCGCAGGCGGTGATGTCGGCCATCGACGATCAGCGAGGGAACGGAATTGCCGCCGAACCAGATGACATCGTCGAGATTGTCGGCGATCAGCTTCGATACCGCTTCGCTTTGGGCAATCTCTCGCGTCCTTTCTTCGTCAAGGCCGTATAGAGACAATGTTTCCCTGATAAAAGAGGGAGAGAGGCCATTCGTTTTTTCAGCGAAGGCCTGATGAATATTCGCGAAATGGCCCTGCACTCCCGCTGCCATGACCAGCCGTACCAGCTCTTCGGATTGCATATCGATAAAGGGGACGGGACGGATGATATAGGTGAATTCGGGGCGCAGTTCCATCAGGGCGTCAAAAGCGCGATAGACTGCCTGACAATTCCCGCACCGATAATCCATGACCAGCGTCACGACCGGCCCCCCGCCATCCGCCACGACCAAAAACGGCGCGGCGGGGGTGATGGCATCATAATCGAGCCACTTCAGCCGTCCCCATTCAAACGCGGCATAGGCCGCAATCAAGAGGCAGACGGCTGTAACGATGCGAAAGATCATTATTCCTTATCGGCTTCCTGATCGGGCGTGTTTTTGTCACTGCGGGCGGCGGCAATCACTTCTTTCATCTGGTCGAGCGTCAGATAACCGCGTACCACCTCGCCGCCGATGATAAAGCCGGGTGTGCCGGTGATGCCGATCATGTTGGCGCGGCTCATATTCATCTCCAGCGCTTCTTTGATGTCGTCGCCTTCTTTATCCTCTTTCAGCTTTTTGATATCCAGCTTGACTTCCTTGGCTTTGCTTTCCAGGACGGAATCGTTCTTGGGGCCTTGATGTTTCATCAGGGCGCTGTGAAATTCAAAATATTTTCCTTGCTTATGCGCGGCCAGCGCCCATTTTGATGCTTCCAGCGATGTGGGGCCGAGGATCGGCATCTCGACAAAATACACGTTAACTTTTTTGTCTTCCTTCAGAATGGCGCTGATTTCCTCATACGCCTTTTTGCAATAGCCGCAATTATAATCCATGAACTCGATAATGGTGACATCGGCATCTTTAGGGCCGATGGCCGGGAAAGGCGATTCACGCAACGTACCGATCAATTCCTTGGCCGCTTCGTTGGCTTCGCGCTGTAATCTTTCTTCCTGCGCCACGCGATGATTTTCAAAACTCTGAATCAACACGTTGGGGTTTTTCAGGATGTACTCCTTGACCATTGCTTCTATTTCGGCTTTCTGCGCGTCATTGAATGTTTGGGCCTGCGCCGGGGCGATAGATAAAAGCAGGGCGGCGGCGATGGCAATAAATCTGGTCAAGGGTCTCTCCTTAAAGTATCAAGATGACGGGTTGTTATACATGTTCAGTGTAGCGTTTATTTCTTGCCGAGCGCAATAAAACTTAAAATATCTTGTGCGCGCAAGCGGTCGGATGATCCGGCGGGCAGGTTTGCCACCGCATAATCGGCATGACTCTTGGCATAATCTCTGCGTCCCTGCAGCAAGGCCTCTTCTGCCAGATGCAGCCGCGCTGCCGCTTCATTTCCAAGGCGGCCATAGGCCGTTGCCATCAGGCGGTGAACCTGCGTCGATCGCGGCTCGTCGCGCTGGGCGCGTTTGAGATGATCAAGTGCGCGTTGCAGTATTTTTTTGTCACTTCCCGCCGTTTCAATCAGCGCGTGCGCCAGTTCAATGCGGATGAGTGCCGCATCGGGCCGTAGAGAGAGCGCTTTTTCATGCGCGGAAATGCCTTGTGCAACCCGCCCAAAATCGACCAGCATTTGCCCTTTGACTTCATGGAAATAGGGATTGTTCGGTTCTGCCGCGATCAGCTTGTCGATACGTTTGAGCGCATCCGCTTCGCGGCTTTGGCGATAGGCGGCGATCGCATACGCATATTGTGCGGCAATGGATGGGTCGCGGTCATTATAGGTCCAGGCAACTTGTCCCGGATTGATAAAGCCCATTAACTTCGCTTTTAGACGGGCATGCTCTTCCCCCCATGCGGCGGGCATCGGCTTGCCTTTCAAGGGCGACTTATCAATGGCGGTCGCAATCGCCTCAATCCGGTTGCGGGTCATCGGGTGGGTGCGGACATATTCGCTTTGCTGGCTGGTCGGCACCAGCTCCTCGTTCTCCAGCTTTTGCATGAAGGTTTTCAGGCCGGTGGGATCAAGCCCCGCGCTGTTCAGATATTTCAGAGCGGCCTGATCCGCGCTGGATTCATAGGTGCGCGCGGTCGACAGCATCCGGCGCTGGGCCATGGATGCGCTGCCGATGCTGATGGCGGAAGCCGCCCCTGCATTACCCGACGCGGCGGCGGCGACCCCCCCTAATATCGTGCCCAGGATCGCTTCGTAGGATGCGTTTTCCATCGCCTCACGCCCCCGGATCAAATGCCCGCCGGCAATATGGCCCAGCTCGTGCGCCACCACGCCGATCAACTCGTCCGGATTTTCGGTTTTCTGGATCAGGCCTGTGTAGAGAAAAATATTCGCCCCGCCCGTTACGAACGCATTGATGGCCGGATTTTCAACGATAATGACATTAATCTGCTCGCCGTTCATACCGGCGGCGTTAAAGACCGGCTCGAACCAACCCCGCATATATGTTTCAATTTCGGTGTCACGGATGACCACCTGTGCGCCGGCCGGCGCGGGCAGGATGGCGGCGATCAAAAGCGCGACAAACAGAAAAAGGCGCGTATAATTCATATCGTAAATCCTTATGCGCGGAGTATGGCATAAACATGACCGGCCTGTTCGAACAATTTTTACCCTATCTGGATTTTTTCTGGCTGCCTGTTGCGTTGGCGGTCGTCCACCCCGAACAGCGCATCAAGGCGGCGATCTTTGCGTTATGCTGCGCCTTTATGCTGCGTCTGCAAAGCCAGCTGATGGAGCAGATCGGCTATCCCGATGGCGTGTTTCATCTGTGGGACTGGCCGGTCCTGTATCGCGGCATGGCGGGCTATGCCGCCGCCATGATTTTTTATCTTTTGATGGCCCGGCTCTCGCCGCGAACGGATATGTTTGTGATGATGGCGGCCAGCATTACAATTTTCATTGCCGCTTTTTGTGTGACCAGCATCCTCATGGTGCTATAGATACGCTATGAAGAAAATCAAAACCGCCAAGGGCCGCAAGAACTCATCCATCCGCTGGCTGGAACGACAGCTGACCGACCCGTATGTGCAGCGTGCGCACAAAGAGGGCTATCGGTCACGCGCCGCGTATAAATTGCTGGAACTGGATGACAAGCTTGGCGGTGTCATAAAACCCGATATGTTGATCGTCGATCTGGGCGCCGCCCCCGGCGGCTGGTGTCAGGTGGTGACGCAAAAGGGCGCGAAGGTTGTGGCCATCGACCTGCTGCCCGTCGATGCGATGGAAGGCATGACCTTTTTTCAAATGGATTTTATGGATGACGATGCACCCGCGACGCTGATCGATGCGATGGGCGGGGCGGGGGCCGACATGGTCATTTCCGACATTGCGCATAACACGATCGGCCATCGCAACACTGACCATTTGAAAATCATGGCGCTGGTCGAGGCCGCGTATGATTTTGCCATCGATGTGCTGAAGCAGGACGGCATCTTTATCGCCAAGGTGTTTCAGGGCGGCACGCAAGGCGAACTGCTGACCCGCATGAAACAGGATTTCAAGACCGTGAAGCACATCAAACCTCCCGCATCCCGCAAGGAATCCCCCGAAACCTATGTCGTGGCGCAGGGATTCCGGCGCGCCGCATAAATTTTTAAAAAAAACTGTTGGAATTTATTCCTAGATGTGATAGGGTG
>CAYSGL010000137.1:0-4657 GCA_964430725.1 uncultured Pseudobdellovibrionaceae bacterium | reverse complement strand
TTTTTGGTTTTTTACCGAATAAGGCGGAACCCACCGCATTCAGCGCCATGCTGATTGCGGTGGAAATAATAAAGTTCGCGAGAGAGAATTTGGCCGCAGCAGTACCGATGACGGCTACGACCGCACCAACGGCTGCGGGCATGTGAAATCCTGTGTTAAATTCTCCAGACGGCGAACGCGTCTTCCAAAGATTGGAACGCCAGGCCGTCTTGTTCGGTAGGCAAAGCAACTTTTTGCCCAAGGACGATAGCGGCGGCAGGACCCGAAGGCGTGCGCACCATAGCGACATCACCGCGCTGACCTAGTCGGACATTTTTTATGGGCGGGCCGAGTATATCGGTCAGGGTTTTATAGAGATTGCCTGAGCCGTAAATCTTGAGAGCCTGACGCGCCCCTTGCTCGTCACTATACACCCCGCGAAAAGCCGTCACAGGATCTTTCCCTGTCAATGTCAGGACGCAGTCGCCGGCGAAAATACAGCAATCATTGAAGCCCCATCTAAAGGCTTGCGCCTGCCTCATGCGGATATACAGATCCAGCCGCCTCTGCCAATCGGGAAATCGCGGTGCGTATCCCATCAGTCGCCCCAGCGAAGCTGTTTGTCGACCATTTGCGGCACGAATTCGAAAAACTTGTCGCCTGGATATTCCTGTTGCTGGTCTTCGTTTGTATAGCGACGGATGCGACTGCGCTCCCAATCCATCAGGCGGGAATTGACGTTCAAAGAAATGCTGCCTTTCTGCATGTCGATGATCTGTGTATCCATGCGCCCTCTGAAGACAAGATCCGGCACATCGACCAGCCTATGTCCCTCATCGAGAAAGCCCCTCCATATCCGGCAATCGCGGTTTTGGTAGTGTTCTCCCAAGGCGCGGGACAGGGCGGGTCCTGGCACACCGTTCAGTTCCAGCTGAATCGAATAGGACTGGATCTCGGCACCTTCCTCGATTTCGCTCATGCCGCCATATTCGCCGACGCCAAGAAAAACCTCATCAACACTATCCTCATTCCAGTCAAAAGCAATATTGAACGGCGCACTTGTCACGAGCAACGGGGCGGATTCGTAATCAAGACGGGCAAAATATACCCGCCGCACGATCGGTTGATCCGCAGCCTCTTTATTAAGGTTTGACATGCGCCGTTCTGCCTCGACAGTGCGTGCCTTATAAATTCCTCGCAGACGTATGATTTGCTCAGCCGACAATATCTCGTTGAAGAAGGCGAATGATGTTCGGAGTGATCCGGCGGGCAATGCGCTGCCACCACCACCATGCTGGAAGGCATATACGCCGAATGTACCGTCGTCTCTATTATCGATGTCGGTGTCGATATATCCATTTCCGTCGTCAACCAAAGCGCCATCAACATACAACTGACATGCGCCCGTAGAGCTGTCGACGGTAAAGACGACAAAATACTCTGTATTTGGCAAGAAAACATAAGCCGGACTTAAGCTGAGAGAATTAAGGCTGGTTGTTTTGCGATGACGAAGGACGAGGCGGCCATTTGAAGCAATGTAATGGTACAATCCCTTTTGCCCGTCAGGTAATGTATCAACGTCGCTAAAAAACAGGAGATAATTCTCTGAAAGACTCTCTCCTGTACGAAAGTTGAAGGCCATGGAATACTGATTTCCAAGGTCAGTGCGATGCAATTCTTTGATCCATGCGGTGGCATTGCCACGGAAACCGCCGTTTGCGTCTTCATAATTCCAAGTTGCCTGTGGAGTATCCGGCGAGCCGGAGAAAACAGCATTCGTAATGACATCGAGGTCATAATCTTCCTGTAGGGAACCATCGGCAGGTGAAGTACAGGCATTTTTCCAGATGCTGCCTGTACCATCATAGCTTACGGCCAAGCGTGTATCATGGTCGCAAATGCACGAAGCTATCGATTTTTTGATGCTGCTCATTGATATACCTCAATCGCGTTAAAAGTAACGCCGTAGGTATGTAATTCGTCTGCATCCCATCCCGCCTCGTCTTCCTCGAGTTGCATGATGCAACTGGGTACCGTCTTGATAATGACAGCCCCATCCGCTGGCGACACACGGATCGGCGGCTCTATTGTTAGGGCGGCTTCGCCATTTGCGTCGGAAAGCGCCGCCTGTGTAACCATCTTCAGCTCGCGCCCCAGAGCGGTGTCATAAGCAATCTGATCACCAACAGCAAAAAGCACAGGCTGGCTGATATCCCAGCCGCGCGTTGCAAGCACATTCCCTGTCTGGCCTTCGCCATCGACAACACCGTCACCGGCGGCAGTACCACGCGGCCCCAATAGTGCGTAATCGGGATCAAATCCATAGAAACGGCCGGCCCGCCCACGCAACTGTACCAGAAAAGCCTGCCACAGCGCGGCTTTCGCCTGCTTCATGGGCGGCAGAATATAGTTTGCCCGCCACCGCGCGCCTGGTCGTTCTTCCGTTTGCGCCGATTTTGTGAAGATCGACTCAAATTGTGCGGTATGGCTGACCAGACCGAAGCGTGACCGTTTAATGTTTTTGCTCGGCATCGCAAGAATGACCATAATTAGCTCCGTCTCCCAACCGTCTTGGAAAATCCGCCGCCACGGTCCGCTTCGGCGGCGACTGCCATTTTTGTTTCGCGGATCAATTCTTCCTTCATGGCCGGCCAGCGGCGGATAAAACTCTCGTCCGCCCCGCGCGCATCGAGGTTGATTTGCTGGTTGACATTGATGGACGGGCCCGAGGATTGCCCCTTCATTGTGACAGGGATAGAGCGGCCGTCGGGCAACGGCACATATGCCTCTGGTCTGCTGCCTTCACCATACATAGCCAGTTGTGGAGAGTTGGCAATGCCGCCGTTTGCATATCTACGCAAGGGAACAGAGCCTTTCCCTGTCATGATGCCGCCATTGGCGAAGGGCCACAAGGAGCCGAAATCAAATTCCTTGAAAATTCCGTCCGTAATAGAGCCCATCAAGTTTGTCAGCGGCTCGGTAGCCCCCTTTCGCATAACCACGCGGGCCATATCCTGCATCAGGGAGCCAAGAACATCCCTCAATTTCTCGCCGTTCAGGACAGCATCTTCGAATGCGGATGAAAAGGTCATGCCCATATCGCGGGCGGCGTCTTTCAACCCTTCGGTTTTTTCTTTTGCGGCTTCTTGCGCCTGTTGCAGTTCGTAATGCTTATCAACCAGTTTGGCGATTTCCTGTCCATGCGCGCTATCGATTGTCACGCCGGCAGCGCGTAGCTGGTTATACAGGTCTTGTTCTTTTGCATTGCGCACGACTTGCTCGTTGCGAAAGCGCAAGGCATCAATGACTTTCTCTATTGCCTGACGCTCCTTTTCCGCTTCCTTCGACAGAGATGTGTCGACCTTGGGAGAGTTGCCCGCTGTCGCCATTTTAGCCTGAAGTGCTTGATAGCGTTTTTCCGCTTCTTCAGCCGCAGCAATGGCAGGGTCTTTTCTTCCCCATTGAAAGGTTTGAAGGAAGTCCTGCGCTTGTTTATGTCGTGTCTGCGTCAGCGCTTTAACGGCATCTTCCATGCCGGTTTGCGTAGAGATGTTATTTCCTATTACGGGAAGGCTGGCCAATGCACGTCGTGCTGTTAATAGAAGTTGATGAATTGATCCGACCGCCATCTCGACAGCGCCGACAATGGCGAACTGAACCACATTCCATGCACCGGCGACAGCGCGCCCCAGAATAAACGAGGCCTTCTGCATCCCACCGATGGCTTCATTGTATACCATGACGCTCTGCGCGGCACGGCCGGACACACTGACGACTTCCGCCAGGCCATTGGTCAGGCCGGCAAGAACATCGACCAAACCAGCTTCGCCAGCGGCACGGCTCAACTCAATATATGAATTCTCCAGTCTTACAAAGGAAGCGCTGACAGTATCACTCATATCGGCCGCCGCACCGTCAAATTCCTTCAGGGCTTTGACAAGCGTCTGGCCGAACATCTCGCTGGTAACCTTACCTTCGACGACCATTTTCCTGAAGCCACCGGCAGCAACATTCGCGGCGTTGTCCAGCGATGCCATGAGGCCAGGGATGGGCTCGACAACCTGATTGAACTCTTCGGCCCGCAGAATGCCGGAAGACAAGCCCTGCGATAAACCATATAGCACTTGCCCCATATTCGCTTCAGGATTCAAAGCTGCGCGCGCATTGGTCAAACCAATTAGAAGTTCGCGCGATTGCTGGCGTGATACAACACCGCTTTTCTCGAGAGCAAGGAGGCGTGCATAACCATCGGTTAATGTTAGAATATTTTCATTCAGCTCGTCCGCTTGCTGCGCAAGAAATTTTTGCTCGATACGAAAATCTTCTGTACCGTTGGTCAAACGCCGCATGCGGATATCAAGCTTTTCTGCAGCCTGAATATTGGCTACCATCGATCGTGACAGCTGCACCGCCCCAAGTGCCGGTAAAAAACGGGTCAGGATCGTTTTTCCCAATCGGGAAAAACGATCATCAACCTTGTTCAATCGGGTCTGTGTTTTGCGCTCGAAGTCGGCAATACCGGAATCCGCTTTTCGCAATTCCCGCCGAAGCCCTTCGGTGGTGGAATCGATACGGACGAGCAATTCTTCAATGGATGGCACTATGCTACTCCAGCTTCTTCGAGAGACCGCTCAAAATCTGCAAATTCTTCGCGATCAGATTCTGATTTTCCGGTATT
>CAYSGL010000136.1:0-4659 GCA_964430725.1 uncultured Pseudobdellovibrionaceae bacterium | reverse complement strand
CTTTTAAAAAACTTCTTCGCAGCAGTTTTGATATGAGCACAATCGGGCGTTTTGCCCTTGGCACATATTGGAACGGTGCCTCGACCGCCCAACGCACCGAATATCAAAAACTGTTTGAAGCGATGATCGTGCGCGTCTATTCCGCCCGGTTTAACGAGTATAACGGACAGCGCCTTGATGTCGGTGCCGTGCGTGAGGAAGGCAAGGACGTTGTTGTGACGTCTTATATCGTGCCTTCGTCAGGATCTAAGGTTCGTGTGGACTGGCGTGTGCGCAATCGTGGGCAGGGGTATAAAATCGTTGATGTCATTATCGAAGGCGTCAGCATGGCCATGACCCAGCGCGCCGATTTTTCAAGCGTTATCCAGCGCGGCGGCGGGGATATTCAGGTGCTGATTGATCATCTGAAAAAAGGATAATTGCTTCGCTATTTCTGGGTGAAAGTCGAGGCGAGGCTTTTAAAGCCGCCTTGCAGGTTTCCTGTCACTTTGCCTAGGCCGCCTTCCAGCTGCGCGCCCATACCGGCACCGCCGATCGCGATGCGTTGTATCAGGCCTTCGGCCGCATCACCGGCCTGATCGCCAAAGGCGTTGATCTCTTCGCCCATCCAGCGGAAAATTGTGTTCGGTATGCTATCGATCAGTTTAAAGCATGACATGCCGATCAGATAAACGATGATGGCATAGACGATGGTGTAGAATAACTCATCGATCGGTCCGCGCTTGATGGCGTCATCGCCGCTCGCGCTGCTGAAACAGGTGCTGGTATCGCCGTTCCCGGCGGGCAGATTGGCCAGAACCTCGCCGAAAATCTGGTTCAGGACCTTGACCATGGCGGCAAAGAAAATCAGGCTGGCCAATAAACCGAACACGGTCAGGATCGGCCGTAGGAATATTTCCAGCGCCATGAAATATCCATCGCGCGCCGCTTCGCCCACAATGCCTTCCCCGTCGATACGCAAGTGCCCCAGCGCCCATAACGGCGCGCCGATGATGGCTTCGAACAATCCCTTCAGCCACGACCCTGCCGCGAAAAAGAAGTACATAAAGGGCAGGAACGGCACGACGTAAAACAGGATAAAGCCGAGCATCAGGCCAAGGCCGGCCACTGTCATCATAATGCCGGCCACGGCATAGCCGGCCGCACCGAGGTTGGCGGAGATCAGGCTGAGCGCGCTGCTGCCGACGCCGATAATCGCGCTTGTCGCGAAACTGCGGACCGAGGAGTCGAGCAGACCTTTGCCCAGCGCGGTAATCTGGGCCAGCGGATGGATATCCGCATTGCGGCACATATCGAACAGCCCCTGCGTGCCGAAAAGCAAATTAATGGCATCCACGAATATATTTTCTGTCGGCTCGCGCGATGCCGCCTTTGCGTCGGTTCGCGTCGGGGCGGATTGCCAGAATATATAGATATCGTTGAGCATGCGCGCAACAGGCACTTCGCGGCTGTCTATCTTGATCGGCGGGGTGCCGTCCGGCACGGTCAGGCTAAACCGGTTCAGGTCCGTTACAAAAAATTCCTTGCTGGCTTTTTGTTCGGCGATATTCATCATAATCTGTGGGTACAGAGATGGAACCGGATGTTGCTGGACGGATGTTATGAGCGCACCGTTTTGCTGGGCAATGTTGTTGTACCATATGGCGGCCCCCGCCCAGCCTTTTTTCAGAAGGTCGGATGTTTCATTGCATTTAGCGGGTTTTTCCTGTCCTTCCGCGCCTTTACATTCCTCGGATGTCAGGCTTAATTCGCCTTCATCAATTTGTCTTTGCACCGCTTTGCCGATCACGCCGCCGCTGCTGTCCGCTTTATATTCGTAGCCGTTATGCGTGTAGCTTTCCCCCGTCATATGATGCTGGATCTGCAAGCCCCATATCGTACGAAAATCCGGCGGCTTGGTCTGATTGGTCAGGCCATTGATATGAACATTGTAGTAATATTGTGCGAGAATTTTTATGTCGCTGCCGATGCTGCGCATTTTTGTAATGGAATCCGGCGGTCCGCGCGATGGGGGCTGGTTGCGCGGTATGCCATCCCATAAATAACCGATCAAATCGTAATAGGCCGTTTGCATTTCCGCCGCGCCGGGTTCGGCCATGTCGGAGGTGTAAAAATACATCTCGCCGCATGTCGGTGCGACATTGCCGGGAAAATTTGTATAGGTCGGATCTTTTTCCCCGATACGCAGGATAATCGGCTTTCCTTTGGCCTCAGCCGTCAGGTCCTGAAAGGTTTTATTGCCGTACCGTTCTGCCTTGCCGTTCACGATAATCCAGGGCGCCACATCTTTTTGCAGCATATGGCCGTTGGCCATCATGCAGGCTTTGGTCAACGTAATGAAGGCTGGAATAGATGATAAATCGGGCGCTTGCGGGGTTGGGATAAGGGTTTTTGCTTCCCCCAGATAGGTATCCGTGATCCGGTTGGAAAATATCGTCCATCCGTTCGTCGCCAGCCCGGAACCGGCTTTGGCGGACAGGAAGATGATATACTGCGCCCCGTTCAGGCCGTGGGATATCGGAATCAGCAATCCGAGAAAAAGAACCAGGCGCATAGGGGCCCAGGCATGATTGAAGCGTTTACCGAAAGGGATTCCGGTCTGCGCGGTTTCCGCCACGATCACAATCACGATATAAATCAGCAGGAACAAGCCGATGAGCAAAACCCCATAGCTATAGAACTGCAGCAGGGCTTGCAGCGCCTGATGAAAAGGCTGGCTGCTGCCCGATGTCAGCCCGAACAGGCCCGGTATCCCGAAAACCATGTCGATCAGACGAAAGGCGATATCGTCCTGCGGATAGGGGGTTGTGAAAAAGCCGCCATATGTTGTGGGCATGGTTTGGGCGTTGGCCGGCGCCACGATCAACGCGATCACCATCAATGTGAATTGTATGACCAGCATGACAAGACCGGCCAGTACGCACAGAAACGCGATGATTTTATCGATATTGCGCCATTCGATATCAAGCTCGGCGGCGCCGGCGCGTAATACATCCAATAGGCCGATGTGATGCGCCTTTATATAGCCGGGCTTCAGATAATCATGCATCGGCGGCAACAGGCGCAACATGTCGAACAGATTGGCGATTAGAAAAGCCAGATGCGGAAAACCGCCGCCAAACAGGGCGCGGGTACGCGGCCACAGGCCCGGCAACAAGGCCGTGCGCAATATGGTCGCTCTATTGATTCCCGTTTGCATCATTCAAAATTTTATTTAACCTCCCCGTCCGATTTTGGTGTGGCGGCGGGATTGGTTTTCGATTCCGGCATCAGTTTTGCCGCACCTGGAATCAAACCTTGCCCTTTATCATTCTGGAAGAAATTACCAACCTGTCCGAACGCGCCTTGCAGCTGGTTTGTGATCGCATAGCCGCCGATTGAAAGTTTGTTAAGCAGACCCTCGCCGGCATCTTTTGTGATATCGCCGAAACTATTGACCGATGTTCCCATCCAGCGCAGAACTTTGTTGGGTACCGCATCAATCATTTTGAATGACGATGTACCGATCAGATAGACCACGATCGCATAGACGACCGTGAAGAAAAACTGGTCGATCGGGCCACGGAAATAATCGGCCGATCCGGTTGGCGCTTCAGAGGTCGCCTTGGATGTACACAGATCGATATTTTCGACACTAAACCCGCCGACATTCGAGACGACCAGAACAAAGATATCGTTTAACACGCGTACCATAGCGGCGAAAACAGCGATCGCCGCAAGCAATCCGAAAACAATCAGAATGGGGCGCAGGAAAATTTCAAGCAGGAGGTAATATCCCTGCACAGCGGCGTCGCCGGGCAGTCCCTGACCGTCGATGCGTAAATGCGCCAGCGCCCAGAGCGGTACGCCGACCATGGCTTCGAATACGCCTTTGACCCATCCCGTTACGGCAAAGAAGAAATACAGGAACGGCATGAACGGAATGACGTAGTACATCAAAAACCCGATCATCAGGCCGATCATGGCAAAGGTGACATAGAAGCTGGAGGCCGCCGCCGCGACCGATCCCAGCATCTGGGTATAAGAGGAAGCGCCAAGCCCGATGCTGCCGATCGAGGAAATAAGCGCCAGCCCAAGATTGCGCGTGGCGCTTTCCACCAGTGCGCGTCCGACGCCGGCCAGCTGTGCCAGCGGATGGACATCAGCATTCTTGCACATATCAAAAATAGCGCCCGTTCCCAAAATAAGATTGATGACATCGATAATGATGTTGTCGGTATTCCGGCTGCTGAGTTGTGCGCGCCAGTATGATTGGGTTCGCTCGATGGCATCAAAAATTTCTTCATCGCCCAGATAGATGAAATCGGACCGGTCGCCGGTGCCGCGCAGGGCATCCGCGCGCGATGATGCGCTACGGTTGCTTTTCTCCAGCTCTTCGCGCTTTTGCTGCATGACGAAGGGCATCAAAAGAGGATAGGGGTGGTTATACAGGCTGGTCGCAATCGCGCCGTTCATCGTCGCCACCGTGTTGTAATAAATGCCGGCGCCGCCCCACCCATATTTTTTCAGTTCCTTCGACGCATTTTCCCGCTGGCCGTCTTTGCTTTCGCCATAGATGCCTTGAAGAAATTCGGCGCGCTGTGCCTTGACCGATTCTTCGATGGCTTTATCCATTTTTTCGTTCAAAGCGCTGATGATGGTTTCGGAAAAATCCGCAGG
>CAYSGL010000135.1:0-4675 GCA_964430725.1 uncultured Pseudobdellovibrionaceae bacterium | reverse complement strand
TGACCGGCGAAGACGGATATTTTGATACCCGTATTGTCTATATTTCTGAAAGCGGCCCCGCAACCCGCCGCGACAAGCGCCTTGCGATTATGGATCAGGATGGCGCCAACCATCGTTACCTGACACCATCGGGCACGCTTGTTCTGACGCCGCGTTTTTCGCCAACGGCGCAGGAAATCACTTATATGTCCTATCAGGGGGGAACGCCGCGCGTATACCTGTATAATATTGATACAGGCCGCCAGGAATTGCTTGGCAATTTCCCCGGCATGACATTCGCGCCGCGCTTCTCGCCAAACGGCAATGCCGTTATTATGAGCATGTCGCAAAACGGAAATACTGATATTTACACGCTGGATTTACGCACGCGTAATACGCGCCGCCTGACGGATCACAGCGGCATTGATACGGCGCCATCCTATTCACCCGACGGCAACCGCATTGTGTTTGAATCCGATCGGGGCGGTACACAGCAACTCTATGTCATGGATTCAGGCGGAGGTGGAGTCAAACGTATCTCCTTTGGCGATGGTCGCTATGCGAATCCTGTCTGGTCGCCGCGCGGAGATTTGATCGCCTTCACCAAGATGTTGCGCGGCCAGTTTTATATCGGCGTGATGCGCCCCGATGGATCGGGCGAGCGTCTGATTACGCAAGCCTACCACGTTGAAGGGCCAAGCTGGTCGCCCAATGGCCGCGTGCTGACTTATTTCAAGGAAACGCCGGGCGGACAGGGGCGCACCTCACGCGTCTATACCATCGATATTACGGGGTATAACGAACGTGTCCTGCAAACGCCGCGCGATGGCTCCGACCCTGCCTGGTCGCCGCTTAATCCGTAATTCTTGGCGTCATTGCGAGGAGGCCGGAGGCCGACGCGGCAATCTAGATTGCTTCGTCGCTATCGCTTCTCGCAATGACGATTATAGAGAATATTTCCCAAACGCGGCAATGACCTGCTGATACACATCGCGCTTGAACGGGACAATCAAATCAGGAACATGGTTCAGCGTTTCCCATTTCCATTGTGAGAATTCCGGGGGCTCATGCGCGGTTAGATTAATATCCGCATCTGTTCCGGTAAAGCGCATGGCGATCCATGTCTGCTCTTGTCCGATATAAGGTTTCCCCCAAATTGCCTGTAGTTTTTCGCGCAAGCCATCGGGTGTTTCATAACGCACTTTATCGACCATAATTTCCAGCAAGTCGGCTTTATCACTGCCGATCTCTTCGGCGAGTTCGCGCAAACCGGCCAGCAATAAATCTTCTCCCTCATCAATGCCGCCTTGCGGCATTTGCCATGCGCCAGGCGTATCGATGCGCTCGCCGACAAAGACTTTCCCGTCTTTGTTAAACAACGCGATGCCCACACAGGGACGGTAAGGGTAAAAATCATCACTCATATTATTGGGCCAGCATAGAGAGGGGGACAATCTGGATGTTGCGTCCGGGCAATTTTTCGCTCCATTCCTGTATCAGCTTAACCGATAAAGGGGTCGCTTCAACCATCAGGACGACGCTGCCGTTCAACTGCGCCAGTTTTTCGGTTCGCTGTAAAACGGTTTGTATATCGGCTCTGCCCATATTCCGGCGCAACCATTCATCGGCCTGGATATAGGGGATATAGCTTTGCGCGGCATAGTCTTTGGCAAACGCCTGTCCGGTGCGCCCCTCGGCAAATCCGAACCCGCTTTCGGCGACCATGCGCATCACCGGATTGGTGCGCAGGTCGATGTCGCTGAAATTATGATCGGAGTTGCTGATGAAACCGGGATACCCCTGCGCGGCCAGCGTGCTCAGGCGCGTGACGTGATCGTGAATGGCATCGAGGCTGGCATTGCTCAGCACCGTCAGCGGCCCCGAATCCTGTGCAGGGTAATTCGCCGGTTCAAGCGGCAACATCAGCCAGCTTTCAAATCCTTTGTCTCCGGCACCGGCCTTTAAGATATCCAACTTGGCCGCATAGGGGGAAAAGCCCAGCGTGATGCCGGGCTGTAATGTATCGATGATCGACTTTGTGAAATTTTCGGCAATGCCAAGATCAATTAAAACGATCGCCAGTCTGCTCTGCCCGGGTGCAAGGGGCACCGTTTTTTTGTATCGATTGAAAGGGGTGGCTTGATGCGTCGTTTCCGGTGCGCTTGTTTCTTGCGGCGTGTTTGTTGGCGTCCCGTATTCTTGCGGGGTGATCAAATCCTCGGCCCCCAGTCCACGGCCTGCGCCAATTGCGGCAGAGGACGGAGAGGCGGCAGAAGCAACAGACTCGATTACCACTGTTTTCGCGGCAAACCGTGCTTGCCAGCGGTTGAGTGTTTCATCGGCACGCACAATCATCCATCCGCACAAAAGGGCAAAGAAGAGGGCGACGAAGAATAGCCCCTTCGCAAACGCCCTTGCCGCCGTACGCCGGAAATCAGGCTGTTTTATCAATGCCCCAAGCCCCGCGCTCATGGCTTTGCTTTCACCTTGTCTCCATACAGGGTGATGCCGCGCAACAGGTCGATGACGCGCATTAACTGATAATCCTCAGGTTCTTTTTCTTCTTCTTCGGCATCGCCCTTGTTGTTTTTCGGCTTGCTGATGATTTTGATATTTTCACCATCACCATTATCCAGCGCCTTACGCAGATTACTTTCACGCAGGCGCATCGAGCTATCGATTTCCTCAATACGGGCTTGCTCGATTGCGATGTCTGGCTCGATGCCTTTGGCCTGAATGGAGCGGCCCGACGGCGTGTAATAGCGCGCCGTTGTCAGGCGCATGGCGCCGTGGCCGGGCAGGGGAATGACGGTCTGCACGGACCCTTTGCCAAAGCTCGGCGTACCGACCAGCAAGGCGCGGCGGTGGTCTTGCAACGCGCCTGCGACAATTTCCGAGGCCGAAGCTGAGCCGCCATTGATCAGAACGACCATCGGCTTGCCGTCAAGCAGGTCGCCTGCCGTGGCATTGTCGCGGTGTGTGTCGCTTTCGTTACGGCCACGCGTCGAGACGATCTCGCCTTTATCCAGGAAACTGTCCGAAACCGAAATGGCCTGATCCAGTAACCCGCCCGGATTGTTTCGCAAATCAAGCACATATCCTTTTATTTTATCGCCGCCTTGTTTCTTGATGTCGGCGATGGCGGTTTCCAGCATTGTCTGGGTGTTCTGGTTGAATGTTGAAATCCGCAGATAACCGATATCGTCCTGCTCGATGCGATGACGGACCGACTGGATACGGATAATGTCGCGTGTGATATCTATTTCGATCGGCTCTGCTGTTCCTTGGCGCTGAATAGTGATTTTAATCTTCGTGCCGACCTTGCCGCGCATTTTGTCGACGGCATCGTTCAGTGACAGGCCCATAACCGTTTCCCCGTCCAATGCCACAATGTAATCGCCGGCTTTCACCCCGGCTTTGGCGGCGGGTGTGTCATCAATCGGCGATACGACTTTGACAAACCCGTCTTCCATCGTAACCTCGATGCCAAGGCCGCCAAACTCGCCGCTTGTCTGGACGCGCATATCGGCGAAATCTTTTTCATCGAGATAAGCCGAGTGAGGGTCGAGCGCGGTCAGCATGCCGTTAATAGCCGTCTTGACCAGCTCTTCATCTGTGACTTCTTCGACATATTGCGCGCGGACACGTTCAAAAACATCCCCGAACAGGCTGAGCTGCCGGTACGTATCTTCGGCGGATTGCTCGGCGGTATTCGCCTTTTCCTGCGCGCACGCCGCGATAGGCGCTGTCATCAGGGTGAAAATCAGGAAGAAGAGAACGGAACGCATTAAAGTATGTCTTTCAAAAAAACGGATTAGCCAAGATCACCAATTTTACGGGCGGGGTTAATAGGCTGCCCGTCCAGCCGTAATTCGTAATACAGGGCGGGTTTGTCGCCGGATGATCCGCCGAGCGTGCCGATCGGCTCGCCTGCCGCCACGGATTGCCCCACCACTGTATCAATTCTGGCCAATCCTGCAATAAGGCTGTGGAAATTATTGGGGTGTTCGATAATCACCATATTGCCATAGTTACGAAAATCGCCGCTGTAGCGTATGATGCCGCCCATTGGCGATACCACCAGTGCGCCTGTGCGCGCCTCGATACGGATGCCTTCCATTCTGGCGCCGATTTCATCACGCTCGCCAAAGCGTGTGCGAACGATTCCCGATACCGGTAATTGTCCCGAACCGGCCTTGGGCATACGATCGGCGCGCGGCGGGGGGCGTGCGGATACCGAAACCGCTGCGGCTTCACGGCGTCGCTCTTGCGCCCGTTTCCCCAGTTTTTCGATTAAATCTTTCAGGTTGCCGGCGCGGGCGGATATCTGTTTGATTTC
The DNA here is from genome assembly GCA_964430725.1 of uncultured Pseudobdellovibrionaceae bacterium. Taxonomy (GTDB): domain Bacteria; phylum Pseudomonadota; class Alphaproteobacteria; order Micavibrionales; family Micavibrionaceae; genus CAYSGL01. The sequence goes on along the minus strand of CAYSGL010000135.1, from coordinate 357 downwards.
CGCTTCACGTTCGGCCACGTCGTTGCGCGTTTGCCGATATTGTGCCTGACGTGTATTGAGCTGCGCCGTCATCTCTTTTTGCTTGAGCGTCAGAGTGACGGTTTTGGTGCCGAGCTGCTTCTTCTGCGTTTCTACCGTCTCGACAATTTCGGCAAGGCGTGCCAGATCCTTTTTCAATCCTTCGGCGCGGCCATATAGTTCCGGCAGGATGGTTTGCAGCAGCATAACGCTCTGGGCGGTTTCCAGCGGCGCACCGGGGCGGGCCAGCAAAGCTTCGGGCGGAACACGGCGAATGCGTTGCAGGGCAAGGATTAAATCGGCCATGGAATCGCGATCGACGCCCAGACGCTGTTGTAT
>CAYSGL010000134.1:0-4690 GCA_964430725.1 uncultured Pseudobdellovibrionaceae bacterium | reverse complement strand
CTTTGGTCTTCTTCCTGCGGCACAGATTCATAGCGCGCGGCGGGGGCGGCATGCGTATCAAATGGCGCAAAGTGCGGCGCAATTTTCTCGGCCAGTCCTGCATTGTAAGAATAAGAGGCGCCGCTTCCCATTGGCAGGGAGGGCGCGTTGGCGGCGTTGTGTTGCAGGCGGCCCAAGGCGGCAAATGATACGCTGGGGGCGCTGACCTGGCCGTTTTGCATCAATGCGTGCTTCAATCCCGAAACAATCAGGCCGCGTACAAGCGCATTGTCGCGAAAACGGACTTCGGCTTTTGCCGGATGGACGTTGACGTCGACCTCTTCGGGGGGTAGGTCGAGAAACAGCGCCGCCGCAGGGTGGCGGTCATGCGCCATGAAATCGGAATAGGCCGCGCGCAGGCACCCCATCAGCATGCGGTCGCGCACAGGGCGGCCATTCACGAAAAGATGTTGGTGCTGTGATGTGCCGCGCGTATAGGTTGGCAATCCGGCCAGCCCGCTGAGATGCAGACCATCGCGCCGGGCATCGATGGAAAAGGCATTGTCGCCAAATTCCGCACCAAGGGCGGCGGCAAGGCGTGCATCACGGTCCTGCGGTGGAAAGGAAAATGATTTTTTTCCATCGCTGACCAGCTCGAAGGAGACAGCGGGCCAGGCCATGGCCAGGCGCATCAGGGATCCCTTGATGGCGGCATATTCGCTGCGGTCTGTTTTCAAAAATTTCAAGCGGGCGGGTGTGGCGTAAAACAGATCGCGCACCTCGATCGTCGTGCCGGGCGGATGGGCGGCCGGTTTTGGTTTGTCCCTGGCGCCGCCGGCAACGGATATAGACCAGGCCTCGTCACTGCCTTGAGCGCGACTGGTCATGGTCAGGCGGCTGACCGAGGCGATGGAGGGCAGGGCTTCGCCGCGAAAGCCCAGATGCAGGACGTGAACCAGATCATCGTCGGGCAGTTTCGAGGTGGCGTGGCGTTCCAGCGCCATGACCATATCGGTCATGCGCATACCACACCCGTTATCGGTAACGCGGATCAGGCTTTTCCCGCCATTCTCGATCGTCACGGTGATGGTTGTGGCGCCTGCGTCGATGGCATTTTCCACCAGCTCTTTCAAGGCGGCGGCAGGGCGTTCGACAACCTCGCCGGCGGCGATTTGGTTGACCAGTGTTTCAGGCAGTTGACGCAGGACAGGCATAAACCAACCCTAGCGCGTTCCGCAGGCGGGAATCAATATGACAAGGTCTATTCGGTGCGGGCATCCCCAATATTCGCCCCCTCAAGGATGGCGCCGGTTAAATCCGCATGGCGCAGGTCGCATCCGCGCAGGTTCGCATCGGATAAATCGGTTCCCATCAGGATAGCGTGGCTGAGATCCGCACCGGACAAGTCGGCAAAGCGCAGTTGCGCCCCGGATAAGTCGGCGCGCTGAACGCGGACTCCGCCGCCCGTATCGAATTTCAACGCTCCCAGATTCGCGGCGGACAGGTCGGCGCGGGTAAAATTCGCGTTCTTGAATGAAGAGGCGCGCAGGTCGGCGCGGATCATTTTACAATCACGAAAATCGCTGCGGTCGAGGACGGCGCTTTGCATGGCGAGGTTCGATAAATCCTGTCCCATAAATACGGCCCCGATCGCGTGAATGGCGGTCAGCGGATATTTCGCCAGATGTTTGATACGCTGAAGATTAACACCGCTTAAATTCAGCTGCGCCCCTTCCTTGCCCAGCGTCGCAATCCATCGTTTGTGTGCGTCGAGCAGCTCTTCCATCGACTGGCCGAGATCGGAAAAATCAGTTCCGAGCACGCCCGTCAAAATACCGTCCTTTTTCAGGCCGCCCATTTCGACATCGTCAAGAATGGCGCCTTGGATAAGAGAGTGGCTGATATCCGCCTTGCGCATATCCGAGCCGCTGAAATCGCAATGGCTTAAATTGGCACGCTGGAAATTGACGTGGCTGAGATCGGCGTCTTTCATCACAACGCCGCTGAGATCGGCATCGGAAAAATCGGCGGCAATCGCCTTGATGCCGGACATGTTGGTATCGGATAGTTTTGCGCCGGTGAAGATGGTGCTCCAGCTGCGTTGACCGGGTTTCAGGCCATCGCGCGGCCGGTCGGTCATGCGCCCCTTTTCGTCCGGCTGCATCATGCGCCCTTCGCGCAGATCCGCCTGATCAAGATCGGCACCGGACAGGTTTGCGCCAGCCATATGCGCGCCGCGAAAATCTGCCCGTTTGAATTTTGCCTGTTCCAGATTGGCCTGGCGCAGATCGCATCCGTAAAAAGTGGCCCCTTGAAATTGGCCGGATGAGAGGTTTGAGCGGCGCAAATCGGAGCCTGTAAAATCAGCCGTTGAGAGATTTTTTCCCGATAGATCGAGCCCGGAGAGATCGTGGAATTTCAGGCTGGCCCGCATGCCGCCGGGGATGCCCTTTAAAAAATGCTCGTGCTTTGTGATGTGCTCGTCGAGCTGTTTTTGCGTCAGGCGCACCATGGTCGATGTATCGGGTATGGATTTCATGCCAACCCTACATGCCTGCGGAGCGCGGCAGTGGATGCGTCGCTATCGTCCGCGCCGCCTTTTTCAATGGCGCCGGCCATTTCTTTGCCCAGCTCCACGCCGAACTGGTCGAATGAATTAATGTTCCAGATGACCCCCTGCACGAAAATCTTGTGCTCATGGAGTGCGATCAACATGCCGAGGCGATAGGGATCAAGGCGATCGAGGATAATCGTTGTTGAGGGGCGGTTGCCGGTAAAAACACGGTGCGGGTTGCCGCCCGCCTGTTCGAGCGTCCGCCCTTCCATCAGCGCGCGCGCCTGCGCCAGCATGTTGGTCAGCAACAACGCATGATGACGGCCCAGCGGATAAGACGGGTTTTTGGCGGCAATAAAATCACAAGGAATAATATCCGGGCTTTGGTGTATCCATTGGTAAAAGGCGTGCTGGCCGTTTGTGCCGGGCTCGCCGAAAATAATCGGTCCGGTTGCATAATCGGTAACAGGCTGTCCGTCGCGATCGACCGCCTTGCCGTTTGATTCCATATCGAGCTGTTGCAAAAAAGCGGGGAAGCGGTGCAGATTTTGATCGTAAGGAAGGACGGCATAGGCGTTTCTATCAAGAAAATTCCTGTGCCATATGCCAATCAAAGCGATTAACACGGGGATATTTTCCTCCAGCGGGGCGCTGGAAAAATGCCGGTCCATCGCGTGCGCGCCGGCCAACAATTCTTTGAAGTGATCAAATCCGATGCCCAGCGCTATCGACAGGCCGATCGCGGACCACAGGGAATAACGCCCGCCGACCCAGTCGCGGAACGGGAACATATTATCCGTGGCGATGCCGAATTCAGTGACGGCCTGCGCATTGGTCGATAAGGCGGCAAAGTGACGGGCAATGGCCTTTTCGTCCCCCAGCGCGTCCAATAGCCATTGCCGCGCCGAGCGTGCATTGGTCATGGTTTCCTGTGTCGTAAAGGTCTTGGACGCGACAAGAAAGAGGGTTGTTTCAGGGTCACATTGTGCCAGTGTCTGTGCCAGATGCGTGCCGTCTATATTGGAGACGAAATGAACCGCCAGATCCTTGACGGCGTAGGCCTTGAGCGCTTCATAGACCATATAAGGGCCGAGATCGGACCCGCCGATGCCGATATTGACGATTGTTGTTATCCGCTTTCCGGTGTGCCCCGTCCACGAACCGTCATGGATAGAGCGGCAGAATGATGCCATGCGGTCCAGAACATCGTGAATGAAGGGCATGACATTTTCACCCGCCACCATAACCTGATCGGTTGACGGGCGGCGCAGGGCGGTATGCAATACCGCACGCTGTTCGGTTGTGTTAACCGGCTCGCCTGCCATCATCCGGTCGCGCATTCCTTCGACATCCTGAGTGCGGGCCAAATCACACAGGGCCGCCATGATCTTTTCATCGACAGGCTGTTTGGAGAAATCAGCGTACAACCCTTCAAGCGTATGCGTATAGGTGGTCGCACGATTTGGATCGCGGGCGAAAAGATCGCGCATATCAGGCGCATCCCCGGACAGGGCGCGCAGGGTTTTCCATGCATGTGTCTGGGTTGGATTATTGGGCATTGGGCAACCTGTCGGTGATGATATCAGCGTCAATATGGGCCGGATCGCCGACCATGGCAATGCTGGCCGGAAAACCGGAAAATAAACGGGCGGCAACGCGCTGGATATCGGCGCTGTTAACGGTATTGATACGCTCTGCATAGCGGTCAAGGTAATCGACCGGCAGGCGGTCCCTTTGTAACGAGAGAAGAATGGCGGCAATCGCATCGGTCGAGCTGAGCGAAAGCGGCATCGAGCCTGTCAGGTAGGATTTGGCGTCGTCCAGCTCGCGCTCCGATACGGGTTCATTGATCAGGCGGTCCATTTCAGTGCGGATAATATCGAGGGCTTGGCGCGCGCTGTCGTTATTGGTCGACAAGGATACGGCCAGCGCATCGGTTTTCCGGTAATTGCGTACCGACGAATATATGCCATAGGACAGGCCGCGCTTTTCGCGGACTTCTTCCATCAGGCGCGAACCGAAACCGGCGCCGCCGAAAATGTAATTCAAAACCTGCAGCGCATAATAATCCGGATCGTCGCGGCCAAAAGCGGGCAACAGCATTTCGATGACCGTTTGCGGAATCGGCATTTTATACAGGGCCGTAGTGCCGGTATT
>CAYSGL010000133.1:0-4756 GCA_964430725.1 uncultured Pseudobdellovibrionaceae bacterium | reverse complement strand
TACGTGCCAGCGCCGCTTGGTAACGTGGCATTTTCGTGGGAATTCTTGCGCTCTCTGCCTTAACCGGATCGGTGCAAAGTTTTCCGGCGGTTGCCGCTCTCATGTATTCTTTTTGGATTTTGTCAGTTATTTCCCCAACATGCAGGCTAAATTTTTCGCCCATCGCATTAAATACATTGTGTGCAGGCGGGTTGCCCCTATGAAGTGCTGGATTAATGGCGGCAATTTCTGAAAGTTTTTCAGCCCATTTATCACCGACAATCGTCCCTATTGCAGGGTCTGTCAGCGACAGAGCACGATTTGCTTTGATAATACGTTCAATCGCTTTTGTAGTCGGTGCGCCAAGATTATGTTCCTTGACATAGAAGGGAACGATAACTTTCTCATGCAACTCCTTAGGTGACATCGAATAAAGTCTTTCAAATGTTTTCGACGGTATTGATGCCTTGAGATGGAGGGCGAATAATTCGGATGCAAAACTATGTCTGTCTACAAGCCGCATCGCTTCAAGGACGGGGGCGGACATATTGTATGGATTTTTGATGGTCCTTTTGATTTCGCTATGCGACATGGATGCGACCGTGTCTATGGCAGTTATAAGGTTTCGATCCTCAGGAGATGCCGTCTCGGCTTTCAGGCGATCAAATGCTTCTTTATATCCGAACGTTTTTTTGCCATATGTTTTGACATACAAAAACTTGGTAAGATCAACAATTTGCAAGGGGCCAGAGGCGCTGGATAATGTATTTAAGACTTGTCTACCGGAATAGCTCTCAAACTTTGCAAATTCAGCAATGATTTGTGGCGGGACACCGTGGCGGGCTGCCATCCATGACCCGTCATAGAGATAGCGGGCGGTGCTGTCGTTGGATGTTGGACGCATTGCAAGGGCATAAGCCGCATCTAAACGGTTGGCCATAGCCCCCGGGTTTTCAAGACATGCGTCGTGAAAAGCGTTTTTTGCGGCCGAATCCATCAGGTGAGGGAAATTAGCGGCAACATCGGTAGGCGACGTAATATAGGCGCCGCTGAAGAGTGTTCCAGCGACGGCGGTTGCTTTCCATCCAATACGGCCTAACATCAGGCTTCCTACCCCTTCCATCAGGTTGGCCGTTGCCTGCGTAAGGCGAGCGCCATATTTGCTGGCGGCCCAAGCTGCCCGAACAGAGGCGGGAAGGATGAGGCTTGCGAGTGTTTTCGTTGCAGAGAATACTTGTTGAATATTCTTGCGGCGCTGCTCGGCACGTTGACGATGAAGGGCTATATCACGTGCGGCTATTTTGTCCGCATCTTCGAATTTTATGCCGAGATTGTGCGTGACCAGGTTCTGATATCCTTCTTTCTTCACAACTCTGTGCAAGATAGGGCGGATTGTCTCTAAAGTTGTATTGATGGTTTCGTGGGATTTTCTTGTACGTAAGGCGTCCAGAACTAAGTCCAGATCTATATCTATTTTTTGGGCATTCACGTACGTTTCCAGAAGATCAAAATTATCCTGAACAAGGTCAATCGCGCCATTAACCTTTAATGTGGCAATTACTTGCAGTAATTTTTGGGTGTTGCGCTGGTTTGTCCCTGTCCGGGAGCGGCGCGCAATGCGACCTTCATTTGTCTTTGCCATCTATTTGTTTCCTCTATTCCTTACGCCGGAGATTATCTTAATCTTTTATTTAACATAATTCAATAAAAAATTGCCCGTTTTGGTGGGAAAGCGGGGGCGGGGGCGTATATGCGCACTTGGCGCGGGTTGTCGCGCTGTGCTAGGAAAAAGGCACGGATTGGAATCGCATTTGGCGATTTCACATTAACCCACTGAAAAGGTTTAATAATCTTATGAATATCCATGAATATCAGGCAAAAGAATTACTGGCCAAATATGGCGTAGCCGTCCCGAAAGGCATTCCGGCAATGAGCGTCGATGAGGCCGTCAAGGCTGCGAGCGAGCTTCCGGGCCCGCTTTACGTCGTAAAAGCACAGATCCACGCTGGCGGACGCGGCGCGGGTAAATTCAAGAACAATCCGGAAGGCAAAGGCGGCGTTCGTCTGTGCAAGACGGCGGATGAAGTCAAAGCGGCGGCAACGGCCATGCTGAACGAAACGCTGGTGACGGTTCAAACCGGACCGGAAGGCAAACTGGTTCAGCGCCTGTACGTCACGGATGGCGTGGATATTGCCAAGGAATATTACTGCTCGGTCGTTCTGGACCGCGCGACATCCCGCGTGACCTTCATGGTGTCCACCGAAGGCGGTATGGAGATCGAGGAAGTCGCCCACAAGCATCCGGAAAAAATCACGCGCGTCGCGATTGATCCGGCAACGGGCTTCATGCCGTTCCATGCGCGCAAGCTGGCGTTCGGCCTTGGCTTTGAAGGCGATGTGAACAAGTCGGCGGTGAAATTCTTCACGGCGCTGTACAAGGCTTTTGTCGAACTCGATGCCTCGATCGTCGAAATCAACCCGCTGATCGTCACCGACAAAAACGAAGTCATGGCGCTCGATGCCAAAATGAACTTCGATGAAAACGCGCTGTTCCGTCAGAAGGGCGTTGCCGAAATGCGCGACGAAAGCGAAGAAAACGAAAACGAACGCGAAGCCAAAAACTGGGAACTCTCCTATGTCGTCATGGACGGTAACATCGGTTGCATGGTGAATGGTGCCGGTTTGGCGATGGCCACGATGGACATCATCAAGCTGTATGGCGGCGAACCCGCCAACTTCCTCGATGTGGGCGGCGGCGCAACCGCCGAGCGCGTCACGGCAGCGTTTAAAATTATTTTAAGCGATGCAAATGTGAAAGGCATCCTCGTCAATATCTTCGGCGGCATCATGAAGTGCGATGTCATCGCACAGGGTGTCATTGCAGCGGCGAAGGAGGTCAAACTCTCTGTCCCGCTGGTTGTGCGCCTGGAAGGAACGAACGTGCAGCTGGGTAAGGATTTATTGAATAATTCCGGCCTGCCGATTATTGCCGCCGACAATCTTGCCGACGCTGCGGAAAAAGTGGTCAAGGCCACCAACGACGCGCAAAAAGCGGCTTAAAGTGATTTAACCGCAGAGGCGCAGAGGACGCGAGAGGTAAGTATGGGATTACGTTTTCAAGAGGCAAAATTCTTATGGAATGAAGTGACCGTAGACGGGGTATCTTTAATAAATGAATTTGTCGTTTGTGAACATGGCCCGGAGAACCCATATCAAAGGACACTATTAAAAAGTCATGGTGCTTGTTGCGCTGACTGGCCTGAGGATGCCGCTAGTTTCATAGGGCGTATTTTTTCTAAGGGGTTTGCAAATAAGGAAGCCGAAGAAAGCGTGATTATCAGCCTGATTAAATTAGAAGAAAAGCCAGAATGGATAAATAAGTTTATAAAGGGGTGGGTAGAAAAGAGAGATTACTTGCTGGCAGATGAGGCGGTGCGTGAGCTTTATGAAAGAATATAACTCTGTGCCCTCTGCGTCTCTGCGGTTGAAATAACAAAAAGGAATTTAAAATGTCCGATGTTACAAAATTTCCTGATCTAGGCGCACGACTAACGCAACAAATCATCGGCTCGGCTATCGAAGTCCATAAACATATGGGGCCGGGTCTCTTGGAAAGCATCTATGAAGAATGCATGGCAATTCAATTAAAGAAAGATGGTCTGGTATTTGAAAAACAAAAACCGATCCCGCTTATCTATGACGGTCAGATGCTTGGGACGGCCTTCCGCGCTGATTTTATCGTGGAAGATAAAGTCATCATTGAATTGAAAGCCTGTGAAAAATTACAGCCGATTCATGACGCTCAACTTTTATCTTATATGAAATTGAGTGGTGTTTCGCTAGGCTTACTTATGAATTTCAATTCTGTTTTGTTGAAGGATGGAATTAAACGTATGGCGCTGAGTCAATAAGACTCTGCGTTCTCTGCGTCTCTGCGGTTAAAAAATAAAAGGAAAAACAATGTCAGTACTCGTAAACAAAAACACAAAAGTTATCTGCCAGGGTTTCACCGGCGCGCAAGGCACGTTCCACTCGGAGCAAGCCATCGCATACGGCACGAAAATGGTTGGCGGCGTCACGCCCGGTAAAGGCGGCACACAGCACCTCGGCCTGCCGGTGTTCAACTCGGTCGAAGAAGCGAAAAAGAAAACGGACTGCAATGCGTCGGTCATTTATGTTCCGCCGCCCTTCGCCGCAGATTCCATTCTGGAAGCCATCGATGCGAAGCTCGAACTGGTTGTTTGCATCACCGAAGGTATTCCGGTGCTTGATATGGTGCGGGTCAAGCGCGCCCTGCAAAACTCGCAAACGCGTCTGATCGGCCCGAACTGCCCCGGTGTGATTACGCCCGATGAATGCAAGATCGGTATTATGCCGGGTCACATTCACAAACGCGGTAAAGTCGGTATCGTCTCACGCTCTGGCACGCTCACCTATGAAGCGGTGGCGCAAACAGGTGCAGTCGGCCTTGGCCAATCGACCTGTATCGGTATCGGCGGCGACCCAGTGAATGGAACGAACTTCATCGACTGCATCGAGATGTTCATGCAGGATGACGAAACCCAAGCCATCCTGATGATCGGCGAGATTGGCGGCACCGCCGAGATCGAAGCCGCTGAATACTACAAAGCGCTGAAAACCAAGAAACCGATTGCGGGCTTCATCGCCGGTGCAACGGCCCCTCCGGGCAAACGCATGGGCCATGCGGGTGCACTCATTTCCGGCACCGATGATACCGCCCCTGCCAAGATGGACGCCATGCGCTCTGCCGGTTTCG
>CAYSGL010000132.1:0-4768 GCA_964430725.1 uncultured Pseudobdellovibrionaceae bacterium | reverse complement strand
GACCGCGTTATCATGGCGGTCGGCATTTCGCCCAACACGGATAATATCGGCCTCGACAAAGTGCCCGGCATCAAACTTGATCGGGGCCATATCGTGACGGACGGATACATGAAAACTGGAGAGCCGGGTGTCTATGCCATCGGCGATTGCGCTGGTGCGCCGTGGCTAGCGCATAAAGCTTCGCACGAGGGAGTCATCTGCATCGAGAAAATCGCGGGTCAAAAAGACGTCCACCCGATGGACAAAACCAACATCCCCGGCTGCACCTACTGCACGCCGCAAGTGGCCTCCGTCGGCCTGACCGAAAAAGCCGCGAAAGAGAAGGGGTATAGCGTCAAAGTCGGGCGCTTCCCTTTTATCGGCAACGGCAAGGCGATTGCGCTGGGTGAACCCGAAGGGTTGGTAAAGACCGTGTTCGATGCCAAAACGGGCGAGTTGCTCGGCGCACACATGGTCGGAGCCGAGGTCACGGAGATGATTCAGGGCTTCGTCATCGGCAAAACCGCCGAGCTGACCGAGGCCGAGTTCATGCACACGGTCTTTCCGCACCCGACCCTTTCGGAAATGATGCACGAAAGCGTCCTGTCCGCCTATAATAAAGCCATACACTTTTAGGTTGTATTTAATACTTGATATCAGATGACGATATATGATATCATATATCTATGAGAACAATTATAGACATACCCGAAAAAGACGTTAACGCATTGGATTTGCTGGCAAAAAAGCGTGATTTGCCAAGGGCGGCGCTTGTGCGCGAGGCGGTGGAACATTATCTGGCTGCGGCGCAGGATGCCACCAAAAGCAATCTCGACAAATATTTCGGCGCTTTCAAGGGCCTTGATCTGTTCGAGGGAATGGATGGCTTGGCCTATCAAAAGAAAATCAGGGCCGAATCGGGCAAGCGCGACGCGGATATAGACCGCCGCCTGGCCGAGGCGCGCGCCCTGAACGACAAAAACCAATCGCCGTACGAAAGCGAATAATATGGCGGTTGGTTATCTCGACACCAATATACTGATCGGATATTTCTCCGGGGATGCCGGAATCATGCCTGTGCTCGAACGATTCGAGGCGCTCAAGGTGCCCGCTCTCGCTTATGCGGAATTCATGGTGGGGCTCAAACACGCCCCGCAACGTCAGGCCGCGATCAAGATCATTGATGCTCTGTTTGAAATCGTGCACACCGACACCGCCATCTGCCAAAAGGCAGCGGAACTGCGCCGCGAAACGCGCCTGAACATGCCGGATGCGCTGATCTATGCAACGGCCCATGCAAGCGGCGGCACACTCATCACCCGCGACCGCGATTTTAATATCGGCGTCGAAGATATTTACCTCCCCGATTAAGCCCGATTTTCCTTGACGGAACCGGCAAAACTTCCTAGCAACACCTATAAAAATAATAAGTTATGGGTGTGATATTGTGGTTAATGATTTCCTGACGAGGCTCGCAGCGCGCGTGCCCCTTCTTCGTTCACATTGGCAATGCACAGGTTTCAGCGAACAGCAACTGGCTTTCATCGAGACGTTGCAGGCCTGCAAGATTGATGAAAACACCTATACTGTTACGATTGCCGACACGCGTGTGACAATCGGTCGCACCATGGAAAATCATCCGCCAGCCTATGACGGTGAAATTTTTGTCACAAGCATGGACGGCAAAGACATAAAACAAGCGATTGAAATCTTATCAAGCAAAGCGGCAAAGCATGGACTCGATATTCTGATCCGGGTTGAAAACAGCCAGGAAGATATACATATCTGGTTGCAGAGAAAGGAAATACACCCATGGAACGGCCCTTTTCTGTCCCCTCATTATACGGTGCCGGCCGGCTCTTTGAGCGAGCCTTCCCGATAAACACACATTGCCTTTGAAACGGGAACCACTCGTCCCTATGAGCGTTCGGTAATTTAGGATATACTCACGCATGGCCTTTATTGAACGCATGATCGGGCCGGACGAACGGCTCATTGGAATCGCCCGGCTGCACTGGATATACGGAGTAAAGGGTCTCGCATGGCTGGGCGGGATGATTATGCTGGGCACAGCGATCGATCGGGCCGTCTTATATTTGTTAGGGGCCTCCGCCGGCAACCCGGCCCTTGGCGGTATTCTTACGCTGGGCAATGCCGGGTTCTGGATTTGCCTGAGCATCGGTGCATGCCTGTTTCTCTTTTATTTTATTATGATGCTGGCTACGGAAATCGGCCTGACCACCAAGCGGCTGATTTATAAAAAAGGCCTGATTATGGTCAAGACAGAAGGCATAGACCTGGAAGAGGTCAAAGGGGCCTATGTCGATGGGGAAACGCTGGGCCGTTTTTTCAATTATGGCACCATTCATTTTGACGCGCGTTTTATCGCGGATATTGAGCTGCCCGCCGTAGCGGACCCGTACCGCTTCGTGAAAGCCATGAATGACCAGCGCTCCCACATCAAGCAAGACGGCATGCACCTTGTGCTTGAAAATCGCAGCGCCATGGCAAAGCATACACTGGCAGACAGATTGAACGCCATCGAACCGGGCGATGACCACGTACCGCAATTAGATGCACCGCAATATAAATCGTTCGAGAATGTCGAGCCTATGGCGGTTATTGAAGATTTAAAACAGGGTATCAAACAGCCCGATCAGGATGAGGGCGAGCGTAACATTCACAAGATGGACTCAGGGCCTATCCTGATCTCCGAACTCAAAGAAGATGTCCTTGAGGATTTCGAGGATAGCAGCCACCCCAAATCCTAGAATTCTCTTTCTTTTTGCCCCTTAACTCCTTATTTTACAGGGCATGACTTATGATCCCAACCTGCTCGATCGCGCCAAACGCCACCCGGAAAAGCAAAAGAATGCCGACCGGCCGATGGGGAAAAAACCCGACTGGATACGCGTCAAGGCACCGCAGGGAGAGGTTTATTCGGAAACCTTGTCCACGGTAAAGGGCCTGAAGCTGACAACCGTCTGTGAAGAGGCCGGATGTCCGAATATCGGCGAATGCTGGGACAAGAAGCATGCAACCTTTATGATCATGGGCGAAGTGTGCACCCGTGCCTGCGCGTTCTGTAACGTCGCCACCGGCAGACCCAAAGAACTTGATCAATATGAACCCTTGCGCGTTGGCGTGGCCGTATCGCAAATGGGATTGAACCATGTTGTGATTACCTCCGTCGACCGTGACGATCTTGAGGATTCCGGCGCGCGCCACTTCGTAAAAACCATCGAGGCCATTCGTTTCAAGGCACCCGATACGACCATCGAAATCCTGCCCGGCGACTTTCGCGGAAAGCGGGGGGACATTGACGCCGTGATCAAGGCACGCCCCGACGTATTCAACCACAACATGGAAACGGTGCCGCGCCTGTATCCGACCATTCGACCCGGCGCACGCTATTTCCGTTCCTTGCAACTACTCTCGCGTGTGAAGGAAGTTGATCCGTCGATTTTCACCAAATCCGGCATGATGGTCGGTCTGGGTGAAACAAAAGAAGAGGTGGGGCAGGTGATGGACGATCTGCGCGCCGCCGATGTTGATTTCATCACTATCGGCCAGTATTTACAGCCAACCCCCAAACATGCGCCCGTTGACAAATTCTGGACGCCGGAAGAATTCGAGGGGCTGGAAAAGATGGCGCGCGCCAAGGGATTCTTAATGGTATCCGCCACGCCGCTGACACGTTCCAGCTACCACGCCAGCGACGACTTCGCGCGCCTGAAAGCGGCAAGAGAGGCCAAGCTCAACCCACCCGTTGCCGCCGAGTAACCCCGTGCCCGTCATTGCGAGGAACGAAGTGACAAAGCAATCCATGCAATGGTGCATTAACAACAATCGTATAGATTGCTTCGCTAACGCTCGCAATGACGATCGGAAAGTTTGATGCTCAAACATATCGAACAAAAAAACCTGCCATACACGCCTGAACAGATGTTCGATCTGGTGGCGGACGTATCGAAATATGCCGAATTTGCGCCATGGTGCATCGCCAGCCGCATCAATCGCCGCGAAAGCGATACCGTCTTTTACGCCGACCTGATCGTGGGCTATAAAATTTTTCGCGAACGTTTTACCTCGAAAGTCATGCTAGATCGCCCGAACCGCATTCATATCGAATATCTCAAAGGGCCGCTCAAAAACCTGAAAAACAACTGGGAATTCATCCGCCAGCCGGATGGCACCTGCCTGATTGATTTTTCGGTCGAATTCGAGTTTTCCAATGTCGCGCTGCAGGCGCTGGCCAATATGTTCTTTAACGAAGTGGTTCACCGCATGGTTTCCGCTTTCGAGGAACGGGCAAAAGTGCTATACGGAAAAGAAGGTACGCTTCAGTAAGCAGGTTGTTTTATGTCTGATACGAATGTTGTTAATTTTATTGATGCGAAACTAAGCATTCTTGGCATTCAGCATTCTTTCACCCCCCACTCGCGAGGGTATCCGGCCTACCGTGATCCGGCAGCCGACAACCCGATCGGCATTCTATCCGAACAACCAACCGCTGCGGAAACGCGCCACTGGAAAAACCACTACGCGCCGAACGAGCCTAGATAATATCGCTAATCGGCAGGGATTGCACCAACCCCTTGACTCGCCTATAAAATCGGTATGCGCATTCTCTATCTCGGCAATATCCAAGGCTTCGTCAATCCGGCAAAATACTATTTCACACCGCAAAAACTGATGAACGGGTTTATGCGGCTGGGCCATATGGTCTATGCCTTTAATGACCGTGATTACGCGCGCTATTCCAATATCCTGCGTTCGCAAAAATGGG
>CAYSGL010000131.1:0-4783 GCA_964430725.1 uncultured Pseudobdellovibrionaceae bacterium | reverse complement strand
CCAGCTGTTCGACCAGCACGTTCCGGCGGCCTTATCGCTTGGCTTGACGGTGGCAATTTTGGGGGCGGGGATTGCGGCATCGCTGATACGCACCAAGCGCGGCGAGACGCACCCGCATTAATCAGAACGCATAGACAGGCGGTGGAGATGGAGGCGCGTGATTGCCCTCTCCTTGCTGTGCCAGCATGGTTTTCCCGTCCGTTTCGCAATTCTCGGCAAGTTCGCTTGCGTCTGTATAGTCGATCAAATCCTGCAGGGCATGGCGATCGGGTGCAAGACCGTCAAGTGCGGCCTGAACATGAGGATCATCTGTATAGATGGTTTGCAGGGCCGCAAGATAACCCAGCAAGGCGGCCGAGAAATCCTGTATCGCGCCAAGTTGGTAATCGCCGTAATGATGGATATCGGTTTCCATCTGGCGTTCCAGCTCGGCCTGCCAGTTGGCGACGCTTTGCGTGATAGGGGCCGGATAATCGCCGGATGCGAGCAGGTCGCCCACCATCTCGGTATCAAGCAGGCCGTTTTGTTGCAACACGCCGGCAATGCTCCGCAGGTTGGCTTCGACATGCGGCGGGGTGGGCGGGCCTGCCAGGGGCGTTGTATCGCAAGAGGTCAGGATGTTCGGTTCGGGCGGCGCTTCGTCGGCGGCCGCACTTGTGACCGCAAGCTGTCCTGCTATCAAAACAGCGACGATTGGCCTTGCAAATGCGTCTCGTAAAGTCATACTCATAAAAAAGGCGGGACCCCCATCCCGGTGCTAAATTATGTAATTTGTGAGTGTACGCCTCCGATCATTAGGAATCAAGGACAATTATTGAATGAATATTTCAAGATTAGGTCATATAGAACGCAATACCAAGGAAACGCAGATCTCCGCTTCGATTAATCTCGATGGCGGCGGCGCGGCCAACGTGTCGACCGGCGTGGCGTTTTTCGATCATATGCTCGACCAGTTGGGTCGCCACGGTCTGTTCGATCTGGAGATTGAGGCGCGCGGCGATCTGGAGATCGATGCCCATCATACGGTCGAGGATACCGGCATTGCGCTGGGGCAGGCGATCAAAAAGGCGCTGGGCGAGAAGACCGGCATTCGCCGTTACGGTCATTCCTATGTGGCGATGGATGAGAGCCTGTCGCGCGTCGCGCTGGATTTATCCAACCGGCCCTATCTGGTCTGGCGGGTGGCTTTTACCGTCGATCGGCTGGGCGAACAGATGGAAACGGAATTATTCCGCGAATTTTTCCACGCGCTGGCACAGGCCGCCGGTATCACGCTTCATGTCGAAAATATGTATGGCGAGAACAACCACCATATCATTGAAAGCGTTTTCAAGGCGTTCGCCAAAGCGCTGCGGATGGCATGCGAGATTGACGCGCGCGCGGCAGACCAGTTGCCATCAACCAAGGGTGCCTTGTAAAAACGCATGGCCTCTATCCGCATGACCGCAGAGCCTAGGGCCTGATTTCAATCGGGGTGCCGTCGGCAACGATCGACCAGATTTCGTCGATCTCCTGATTGGTCACAGCGATACAGCCTTCGGTCCAGTCCTGTTTGAGATGGCGGCGGCCATAATGTCCTTTTCCCTTGGGCAAGCCGTGAATCATAATATCGCTGCCGGGCTGTACGCCCATTGTCAATGCGCGGCGCTTATCCTCGTCGGACGGGTAGCTGATACGCAGGGAGCGGTAATAGATGCTTTGCGGATTCCTGCTCTCAATGACATAGCGGCCTTCGGGGGTTCGCCTGTCGCCTTCTTGCTCTTTTCGCGGCAACCCGCCTTGTCCCAGCGCAACAGGATAGGTTTTCCATGGCCGGCCATGGCGGTATAAAACCATGCGGCGTTTGGATTTTTCGACAAGAATATGGTCGGCGCGCGGCGCATGGGGCGCAGGGCCGTAAGGTGAGGGCGGCGGCGCAGCGCAGCCTGCCAGAAAGATCACCATTAAAAGAAGGAAGCCCCGCCCCATGCCAAAAGGATGACATAGGGGCGGCGTGCTGTCATCTTTTATGGTCTTTGATTATGACCGCGACGCTTTTTCGGCGTGGCCGGACGTGCCCTGGCGCTTTTCGAGAATGGCGAAGATATCGTCCGGCGTTAGCCCCGCATCGGCCCAGAGCACCATCAGGTGAAACATCAGATCGGCACTTTCGGCTGCCAGCTTGTCATTATCGCCCTGTAGCGCCTCAATGCAGGTTTCGACGGCTTCTTCCCCGACTTTTTGCGCGATCTTGGCGCGACCTTTGGCGAACAGACTGGCGGTATAGGATTCATGGCCATCCGCGCCCTTGCGTGCGAGAATGGTCTGGAACAAATCATCAAAAATTGCATGGCTCATAGGCGAGGAGTGTACTTGATTTGGCGCTGCGTTCCTATATTTTCATGGATGAAAAAACGCCACAGGTGCTATTATGCGGTCATCGTTCATTTTCGGCCATCAAGGGCGGCCCAGCCTGACGAAGACGGTTTGCAACCGTTCGCCCTATTCGCACAAAAACCCGACGCGTAGCTGGTTCAAGCATATTATCGACCTGCCCTATGGTGGGTGGGGGTTTTACGCGCGCCTGCATTGCCATACCTATATGGAACTTGCGCCGGTGTTTAACTTCGCCGTCCTCGATTTTTCAAGCGTGGCGCACAAACAGCATAAATACCTGCCGCTGGCGGCTTAATGCTTTTGAACCACCAAGAGTTCATTACTTTAAATGTCATTCCCCGCGAAGGCTGGGAATCCAGTGGGTGCGGTTCTGGATCCTCCGGTCAAGCCGGAGGATGACAATAAGAGGGAAGAGGATTCTAAAACCGGACAGGAATCCCGGCTGCATCCATGGCGCGCTTGGCATCCATGATGGTGTGTTCGCCGAAATGGAAGATAGAGGCGGCCAGCACCGCCGATGCGCCGCCGATCTTTACGCCATCAACAAGGTCTTGCAATGAACCCACCACGCCCGACGCAATGGCGGGAACCGACACGCTGTTCGTAATGGTTTGCATCAGGGCGAGGTCATAGCCGGTGCGCGCGCCATCGCGATCCATTGAGGTCACCAGCAATTCGCCCGCGCCATCGTCCGCCATGCGCCTTGCCCATTGAACCGCGTCGATGCCGGTCGGGTTGCGTCCGCCTTCGGTGAAGATTTCCCATTTATTCTCGCCCGTTTGTTTGGCGTCGATGGCGACGACAATGCATTGGCTGCCGCATTTAATCGCGGCCTCTTTCACGAGGGCGGGATTGTGAATGGCGGCGGAGTTGATCGCGATTTTATCCGCCCCCGCTTCGAGCAGACGGCGAATATCGGCCAGACTTTTGATCCCGCCGCCGACTGTCATCGGCATGAAAATTTCTGCCGCGACGCGCGCCACGACATCGGCCATGGTGTCGCGCCCTTCGTGACTGGCGGTGATATCGAGGAAGCATAATTCGTCCGCGCCCTGATCGTTATAATTTTTGGCCTGTGTGACGGGGTCTCCGGCATCGCGGATATCTTCGAATTGCACGCCCTTGACCACACGGCCATCGCGCACGTCAAGGCAGGGAATGATGCGGGTTTTGAGCATGGTTTTTTGTAGCGTGTTCGGGCCCGTCCAGCGAGATAAAAAATATTGCCATAATGAGTTGACAAGTGCTCTCCGCTTGAGGCATAAGGCCCGCAACAGAGGGTGTATAATGTTGAACAGCATCAGAGAAATACTACAGCGGGCATGGGGCCGTACGGCTTTGCCCAAAGATGAGGTGCCGCGCGATGAGATGGGGCGCAAAATTCTTGAAAGAACGCCTGCAGGCCACCGGGTGCCTTTTAAAGCGCCAGTGCCTCTTTCGCATCGACGCGGCCATCATAGAGGGCCTTGCCGATAATCACACCCTCGATGCCGTGGGCGGCGGCATCCTTGACCGCTTTCACATCCTCCATCGACCCGACCCCGCCCGACGCGATCACGGGGATCGAGATGTGGTCAGCCAGACGTTTGGTCATCTCCATATTCAGCCCTTCGCCGGTTCCGTCGCGGGTGATGTCGGTATAGATAATCGCGCTGACGCCGGCATCCTCGAAATTCTTGGCCAGCTCGAAAATGCTCTCGGCGCTATCCTTGGTCCAGCCGTCAATGGCGGCTTTTTCCCCGCGCGCATCAATGCCAACCGCGATCTTGCCGGGGAACAGGCGGCAGGCATCGAACACAAGGCCGGGGTTTTTCACCGCCGCTGTGCCGAGAATGACGCGGGACACACCCGCATCGAGCCATGTATTGATCTGGTTGAGCTGGCGGATACCGCCGCCAAGCTGGATCGGGATATCGACACTACCCATAATATCGCGCACCGCGTCGATATTGACGGGATAGCCATCGACCGCCCCGTTCAGGTCAACCACGTGAATCCATGGGAAACCCGCCCGCGCCCAGATGCGGGCTTGATCGGCGGGATCGTCGTTATAAATTGTCTGTTGCGATAAGTCGCCCTTGTACAAGCGCACACAGCGTCCGTCTTTCAGGTCAATCGCAGGATAGATAATCATTCCCAAATCATGTAAACAAGGAAACTGCGATTGTAAAGAAGAGGCCGGTTCATGTCGTATGATGAAAATAATATATTCGCCAAAATCCTGCGCGGGGATATTCCCTGTTATAAGATATACGAAGATGCCTATGCGCTGGCGTTTCAGGATATCAACCCGCAGGCGCCCGTCCACGTGCTGGTTATTCCCAAGGGGCAATATACCTCGCTGGCCGATTTTGGCGAAAACGCCAATGCAGGAAAGATTACCCGATTTTACCGCGCGGTCGCCCAG
>CAYSGL010000130.1:0-4790 GCA_964430725.1 uncultured Pseudobdellovibrionaceae bacterium | reverse complement strand
ACGGTCAGTGAGTTGGCCATCAATCTCGGTAAAAACTTTCTCAGCCTTATATTCCTGATTGGCGTGATGTTTTATCAGGACTGGAAGCTTGCCATCGCCGCTTTTATCTTTTTCCCGCTGTGCGCTGCGTTCGTTGTCTGGATCGGGCGGCGTTTGCGGAAAATGTCCGGGCGCATACAGGATTATATGGCCGAGCTGTCCGACAGATTGTCGCAGGTTTTTCAAGGCGTCCGTCTTGTGAAAGCCTATGGCATGGAAGACCATGAAAAGGCACAGACGGCCAAGGCAGTGGCGCGCCTGCGCAACAACATTGTGAAAACCGCGCGTATCGGTAACTTGTCGACCCCTGTGATTGATACGCTGGTGGGGATCGTTGTTTTTGGTGTGATTGTTTATGGCGGGTATCAGGTCGCGGCGGGCTTAACAACGCCGGGAAAATTGATTTCGTTTATTACCGCTTTTTCACTGGCCTATGAGCCTCTTAAGAAGCTGGCCAAGCTGAACAACAACCTGCAAACAGGGCTGGGGGCTGCCGATCGCGTATTTGCCTTGCTGGATACGCACTCCGACGTGACGGAAAAAGACGGGGCGGTTCCCTTGGTCGTATCGCAGCCCGATATTCGTTTCGACAATGTGTCCTTCCATTACGAGGAAGACTCCCGTCCTGCACTCGAAAATGTCTCCTTTTTAATTCCCGGCGGCAAGGTGACCGCCCTCGTCGGTCGATCGGGCAGCGGCAAGACCACCATTATGAATCTCATTCCGCGCTTTTTTGATGTGGGGGCCGGCGCTGTGCAGATAGACGGCCATGATGTGCGCGACGTCACCATGGAATCCCTGCGCGCGAACATCGCTCTCGTCTCACAAGATATTACCATATTCAATGATACTGTCTGGGCGAATATCGGCTATGGGCGCAAGGGCGCCTATCAGGACGAGATTATTAAGGCCGCCATTGCCGCCGAAGCCGATGCCTTTATCCGCCAATTGCCCGATGGGTACGATACGATACTGGGCGAAGAGGGGGTAAAGCTTTCAGGCGGCCAGAAACAGCGTATCTCGATCGCGCGCGCCATTTTACGCGATGCGCCAATCCTGTTGCTTGACGAGGCAACATCGGCCCTTGATAACGAGGCGGAACGGGCCATCCAGGAGACATTGTCCTTGTTGCAAGAAGGGCGGACAACTCTGGTTATCGCCCATCGCCTGTCTACGGTCCGCAATGCCGACCAGATTGTGGTGATGGAAGACGGGCAGGTGGCCGAGATTGGTCGCCATGACGATTTACTGGCGCGCGGGGGTGTCTATGCCCGCATCCATAGCGCGGGTTTACGGGAATGATAGCCGCGATCGGAAAATTTTTTCTCGGCATATTTATTTTCTATGCAGCATTGTGTGCAACCTTATTTCTTGTTCAGCGCAGTCTGATCTATTATCCCGATAAAAGGTTTCCTGAAATATCTGAGCGTGAGGACGGGGGATTTATCCGTGTGGCCACGGACGATGGATTGACGCTAATCGGTTGGTATATGCCTGCAGCGCCGGGGAAAAAAACCATTCTTTATTTTCACGGCAATGCTGGCCATATCGGTCACCGTCTACCGATGGTGGAAACCTATATCAACGAAGGGTATGGGGTTTTGCTGGCAGAATATCGTGGGTATGGGGGCAATCCGGGCAAGCCCAGCGAGCAGGGGTTTTATAAGGATGCGCGCGCTTATCTGGATTTTCTCCGCGCAGGGCGCGGCGTGCCGTTATCAGATATTATTCTATATGGTGAATCCATCGGTTCCGGTCCGGCGGTGCAGATGGCATTCGAGCATGCCGGCATAGGCGGCCTGCTTCTGATCACACCTTTCAGCAGCGCCCTTGATCTGGCCCGCCGTACGTTCTTTTTTGTGCCGGTGGAGATGTTGATGCGTGACCGGTTTGACAATCTATCGAAAATATCGGCGCTCTCCTTACCGCAATACTACTTTGTGGCAGGTGCGGACGAGGTGATCCCCGCCGAGTCCTCGCGCCTTTTGTATGAGGCTGCACCGGAACCGAAATTTTGGCATGAATTTCCCACTATGACCCATAACCAAATCCACCAAGAATCTTTGATTCAGGCGGTTTCCAAGGTTTTGGCCGACTTGTAAATATTTTTCAAAATTCTTGTTGCAATGCATTAGGAGAGGCGTATAGTCCGGCCCGAAAAAAGGGGTGAAGACCATGCCATGTAGCGATGCGATGATCCCGAACATTACGACCGCCAGCGCGGATCAGAATGTCGGCGATATCCTGAAATTGTTCGAAGAAAGAAATTTCCGCAGCCTGCCCGTTGTTGATAAGGACGGGAATTTTGAAGGCCTGTTCACGATGGGGGTTGTTCTAAAAAACCTGCTTCCAACTGCGGCGGCGATTGAGGACGGGGTGGAAAATCTCGATTTTATGATCTCGTCTGCACCCGGCGCCGCCAAGCGCCTGAAAAAGCTCCAGCAAAAAACAATCGGCGAAGTGATGAACAAGGATTGCATCACGCTCGAAGAAGACACCAACACATGGGAAGCGGTGCGCGTGATGAAAACCCACGGCAGCCCGATACCGGTTCTTGCAAAAGGCAGCCGTAAGTTTGTCGGCATGATTTCGACCCATTCGCTGATGCGCGAGTTACAGCGCATTCTGGCCCAGATGGAAGCCGAAAACGCACTCGACGATTAAGAGCAAGCAAAAATAAAAACAGTAAAAAAAGAGGGTATAATACCATGACTGTCGATCAAGCCGCTGCACATGCGCCAGAAGTGATTATGGGCTGGAACCCCATGATTGTCTCAACGGTTGTTCTATGCGCCGCATATGTCTTTATTATTTCGGAACGTATCAACCGCGCTGTGACAGCATTATTGGGGGCATCTGCCCTCATTTTTTTGGGTGTCCTGAACCAGGATCTGGCGGTCGAAGGGATTGATTTCAACACGGTCTTCTTGCTTATTGGTATGATGGTGATCGTCGGCATTACAAAGCAATCCGGTGTGTTCCAGTATGTGGCTATTTTGTCGGCCAAATCTGTGCGCGGGAACCCGCGCCTGCTGTTGATTGTACTCTCGCTGATTACGGCGGTCTTCTCGGCATTGCTGGATAATGTGACAACGGTCATGCTGGTCGTGCCGATCACGCTGTTGTTGACGGAACAGCTTAAGCTCAATCCGTTCCCGTTTCTGCTGGCCCAGATTTTTGCGTCGAATATCGGCGGTATGGCGACGCTGATCGGTGATCCGCCCAATATTCTGATTGGCTCTGCCGTTGGCTTCAGCTTTATGGACTTTGTCTATAATGTCGGGCCGGCCGCTGTCATTATTATGGCGGTGATGATTGCAATCTTTGACTTTGTCTGGGGACGTAAGTTGACCACCAGCTTGAAGGCGAAGGCGCATGTCTTGCGATACAATCCCAATGAAGCGTTGACAGATAAAGGACTTCTGGTGAAATCAGGCTTCGTTATGGCGCTGGTATTGTTCGGCTTTATCTGGGGTCACGGGCATGGCCTGGAGCCGGGAACAGTCGCCTTATCGGGCGCGGCTTTGCTGATGCTGCTCGATATTTATCGGTTTAAAGCCGAGGAACAAACGCATCGCGTTCACAAGGCTTTCGGTGAAGTGGAATGGGAAACCATCTTCTTCTTTATCGGTCTGTTTATCCTTGTTTACGGGGTGGAGCATACGGGCGTTCTGGCCTTGCTGGGGCGCGAGCTGCTTGATTTTACCGGCGGCGATCTGGCGAAAACCGGTATGTTGATCTTGTGGTCGTCGGCCATCTTGTCGGCCATCGTTGATAACATTCCGTTCGTGGCGACAATGATCCCGATGATTCAATCGACAGCAGCAGACTTCGGCGGCGCGCATGCGATTGACCCGCTTTGGTGGAGCTTGTCGCTTGGCGCCTGTCTGGGCGGTAACGGCTCCCTGATCGGTGCCAGCGCTAACGTGATGGTTGCCAGCTTCGCGGAGCGTGCAGGGCATCGGATCTCCTTTATGAGGTTCCTTGTGATCGGCTTCCCGCTCATGTTGCTGACGATTGCGATTGCCGCCGTGTACGCGCATCTGGTATTTTTCAGCGTATGAAGATGATAATAACACTGCTGCTTGCTCTGAGCCTTGTCGGTTGCAAGGATCGTGAGCAAGCGGTGTCAACCTCGTCGAGCGGAATTGACCGTCTGTCTATTTCAACCCCCACAGGGCGTCAGGACTTTATTATCGAGTTGGCCCTTACGTCGGCGCAAATACGCAAAGGTTTGATGTATCGCGAACACATGCCCGTAAATGCCGGCATGTTATTCTATTTCGGGGACGAGGCCGAGCGCGGCTTCTACATGAAAAACACACTCATCCCCCTTGATATGATTTTTATCCGCAAGGATGGCCGCATCCATTCTATCCATGAAAATGCCAGGCCGCATGACGAGACGACCATCTATTCAAAGGGGCCGGCTGCGGCAGTGCTGGAAATCAATGGCGGGTTGTCGAAAAAGCTCGGTATTCGTCCCGGTCAGACGGTTCATCATCCGTTTTTTGGGAATTCGCTTGCCCCGCAGGATATTATTGATTAGAAAGCGTGTGTTCGGAGTGTAGCGCAGTCTGGTAGCGCATCTGCTTTGGGAGCAGAGGGCCGGAGGTTCGAATCCTCTCACTCCGACCATTTCCCGTTTTTTTTTCAGATATGCGTTTGAGAGGATTCGAGAACTTCTCATAAAAAAGGGGCGCGATGTCGTCGCGCGGGGTCCGAAACCTCTCACTCCGGCCATGCCTTTT
>CAYSGL010000129.1:4292-4791 GCA_964430725.1 uncultured Pseudobdellovibrionaceae bacterium | reverse complement strand
CAGATAGTCCTGCTCGCCCATCTCGGCCACCAAAACGCGGACGCGCCCCTCAGTGTCGCGCTGTTTCATGCGCGCCTCGACGGAATCAACCGCATTTTGCAGCAGATTGACCAGCGCTTGGCGAATTTGCTGGGAATCACAGCGGACGGGACGTTTTTGCTCTGTACCGTCAATATCGATTGTGATGTTGGAATCGCGGTGCGCCTCTTTTTGCAGGATCAGGGTTTCGCGCACCTGCTCGGAGAGATCTTCGGGTTTCATTACCGGATCGGGCATGCGGGCAAACGCGGAAAATTCGTTGACCATCCGGCCAATATCCCCCACGTGGCGCACGATCGTGTCCGTCATCTGGACAAAGGTTTCGGGGTCGCTGTGGATTTCCTTGAGGTATTTCCGCTTCAGCCGCTCGGCAGACAGCATGATGGGGGTGAGCGGGTTCTTGATCTCGTGGGCGATCCGGCGCGCGACATCGGCCCAGGCCGCTTTGCGCTGGGCGCTT
>CAYSGL010000129.1:0-4282 GCA_964430725.1 uncultured Pseudobdellovibrionaceae bacterium | reverse complement strand
GCAGATCGGAAATATCATCGAAGGTCAGGACCGCCCCCTGCCCTTCGGCGGGTGCATCGAACACGGCGCGGACCAGCAGCGTGCGCACCGTTCCGTCCGGCAGACGCAAGGGGATTTCCTTTTGTAAAAGCTTGCCGGCCTTGCTTTTCGCTTCGGTCAACAAGGGATCGATACCCGGCAGCAGGCTATTCATCGGTTTGCCCGCAAGCGCCTGATCGGGCGCATCGAAGAGATCCTGTGCGGCTTCATTGGTCAGCGTCACTTGTCCGTGATGGTCGAGCCCCATCACACCCGCCGAGACGCCGGAGAGAACCGTTTCGATAAAATGACGGCGCTGGTCGATCTGGCGGTTGGCGCCGATCAGCTCGTCGCGCTGTTGCTGGAGCTGGCCCGTCATACGGTTGAAAGAGCGCGCCAGATAATCAAATTCCTCGATGCCCCCGCCTTCGGGCACGCGGGCCGACAAGTCGCCGGCGCGCACCCGCTCGGATGTTTCGATCATCGTGCCGATCGGCGTCACCAATTGCCGCGCAAGGCCGATCCCCATCCAGATCGCACCCAGCAGGAACAGCGAAGCCACGACGATGAATATCAGGACCATGGCGACCTGCAGATTGCCGTAGCGTCCCTGAAGCTGGGCATAGACGCTGGCCGCATCGCGCGTCGCCGCCACATGCGCCAGAACGGTCGGATCGACCGCCCGCCCGACCAGCAGAAAAGCATCGGCAAAGTTGTTGAGCTGGACCAGGGCGCGCAAGCGGTTTTCCTGTCCGCTGTCATCCACGCCGCCGGTCATCAGGACGACGTCGCCGCCGCGCGCCTGTTCCAGCTGATAATCCGGCACGCGCTCGAACGTCAGGGTAAAGGTGAGGCCGGAGCGCCCCAATATACGGCCCGACCCGTCAAAAATCATGGCTTCGGAAAAATTGCGCAACAGGCTTGGCGTGTCGATAAATTGCTCGAACGCCTGGCGGTCCTCGATCCACAGGCTGGCCTGGCGGTCAAGGTCGTTCGCCATGGCCAGCGCGTCGGCGCGGATCACCTGCCGGTGTTCGTCCAGATACGCTTCGGCGACGGCTTGCGAGGCGGTGACGGCGGTGTTGACCCGCTCGGAAAACCAGGCCTGCACGCCATAATGGAAAAACAGGGCGGAGAACACGGCCATCAGGATGGCCGGCCCCGCCGCCATAACGCTGAACGTTGCCAGCAGGCGAATATGCAATTTCGATCCGGCAACGTTTTGCCGCCGCCGGAGCCAGACTTTCCCCACCCGGCGGGCTATCAGCGCGGCCAGCCCCAGCAGGATGACAAGATCGAGATTGATCAGCCACAGGACGGTGTCCGGGTCGTTGCCGAACGGCGGCGTTTCCGTCAATGCGGCATAGGTCGCCACACCGCTGGCGATTCCGGCGAGCACGAGAATCAGACCAAGGCGCAATCCCCAGCCTTTTTTAAAAGTGAGGCGCGGGCGCGAAAAATGCAGCTTGTTCGGCAGGCTTGTAATGCCCATGCGCACGACTTCCTTGTTGACGAGAGGGCCGGATCAGACTATCCACGAAAAAACGGCTAAAAATCAAGCATTTTCGCGGTGTCATTATGTCCCAACCCCCAGCCTTTCACGTTTTGATCCCCGCCGCCGGCAGCGGCACCCGGGCCGGTGGCGACACACCCAAGCAATATCAGGTCATTCACGGAAAAACCGTTCTGCGCCATACGATTGAGGCGTTTATTGATCTTCCCGGATTAAAAAGCCTGCGCGTCATTATCGATCCACACTGGATCAATGCGTATCAGGACGCGGTTCAGGGATTGAATTTGGCTGAACCAATTATAGGCGGAAAATCAAGAAAACAAAGTGTTTTTAATGGATTAAAAGATATTATTGATATTTTAGACGAAGAAATAATTGGGGTTCACGATGCGGCGCGCCCGTTTATCCGCGCAGAGCGTATTCTTGCCGCTGTGGAAGCCGCTCAGCAAAATGGGGCAGCGACGCTGGCCGCCTCAATCTATGATACGATCGTCGAAGCGGATGCCTATACGCGTCTTGACCGGGACCGTTTACGATCCATCCAGACCCCGCAGGCTTTTCAAGCCGGTTTATTAAAAAAGACGCATAAAGAATTAGAATATAACGATGATTTTACAGACGATGCCGGTATGGTCGCCGCGCTCGGCTACCCCGTGACCCTGATTGAGGGGGATCGCATGAACTTTAAAATCACGACGGCGGACGATATGGTGCGGGCGGCGAAGCTGCTCGCGCCGGCTGTTGAAACCCGCACAGGCCTGGGTTTCGATATTCACCGTTTTTCAGATAAGCCAGCCCAGACAATCCGCCTCGGCGGGGTGGACATCCCCTATTCCCATGCCATTGACGCCCATTCCGATGGGGATGTGATTTTGCATGCCCTGACCGATGCCCTGCTCGGCACGATCGGCGGCGGCGATATCGGCCAGCTCTTTCCGCCGTCCGATCCGCAATGGAAGGACGCGGATAGCCATATTTTCGTAAAAGAGGCCCTGTCCCGCGTTCAAAAGGCAGGTGGACGCCTCATTCATGCGGATATTTCGGTTCAGGCCGAAGCGCCCAAGATTGGTCGGCACCGAGAGCGTATCATCGGCATGATTGGAGAATTACTGGGCCTCACACCCGACCGCATCGGCCTCAAAGCCACCACGATGGAACAGCTGGGCGATATCGGCGCGGGCCTTGGCCTCGCCGCGCAGGTGGTAGTCGGCGTGGAATTCTTGAAGAATTAAACCACAGAGGACAGTGACACGGCGTTTTTTTATTCGTCATTGCGAGGAGGCATTCGCCGACGAAGCAATCCATGCTATGTATGGATTGCCGCGCTCCCTGCGGTCGCTCGCAATGACGGTGCTCTATGATCAACAAACCCCTTTTACAAAAACTGGATTTTAAGCGGCCCGAAAGCTGGATCGCGACATGGTTCGGATGTGGGCTAATGGCCATGGCGCCGGGAACATGGGGCACGCTGGGCGGCTTGCCATTTGGTGTTTTACTGATGATGACGGGCGGCGTGCCTGCCCTGCTGGGAGGATTGGCGGTTATTATCCCGCTTGGCTGGTGGGCAACCACGAAGGTTGAGGCGATGACGGGCGACCATGACGGCGGGTATATCGTCGTCGATGAGGTGGCCGGATTATGGATTACGCTACTCGCGGCCAGTCTCAGCCCATTTTCCCTGTTTCTGGCTTTTTTGCTGTTTCGCGTGTTTGATATTGTCAAACCATGGCCGTGTAACTGGCTCGATCAAAAGCTGAGCGGCGCGGCATCGGTTATGCTGGATGATATCGCCGCCGGTATCTATGCCGCCCTTGTTATGATAGGATTATCCTATGTCGGACTTGGTGCGTGAAGTCAGCCGGAAATTAAGGGTCAAAGGCTGGAAGCTGGTGACGGCGGAAAGCTGCACCGGCGGCATGATCGCCGCCGCCATGACCGATCTGGCCGGTTCATCGGCGATTTTCGATCGCGGGTTTGTTACCTATTCAAATGAGGCCAAGATGGACCATCTGGGCGTATCGGACATGAGCTTGAGGAAATTCGGGGCAGTGAGCCGCGAAGTCGCCGGCGAAATGGCAAAAGGTGCCCTTGAAGCCGGTCAGGGCGATATTGCCGTATCGGTAACCGGTATTGCCGGTCCGACGGGCGGCAGCGAGGATAAACCTGTCGGACTTGTGTATATCGGGACCTGCATCAAAGATGGGACATCACACATCACAAAAAATATGTTCGAAGGCGACCGCGAGGCCATTCGCGCACAGGCGCGCGATACGGCCCTGAAACAATTAGCCGATCTGATCGAGGCGTAAGTTGGAGCGCCGCCGCGCTTCCAGCGACCAGGCCAGCGCAAACGGAATCCAGATCACGAGCCAGTCGATATTCATGTGATTGATGTGATGGTCGAAGGTGAACAGGCTGATGCTTAAGCCAAAACACATCACCAGCCCTGCAAAGCGTGGGACAAGCGCGTTTTTATCGGCGCGATAGGCGCGCCATATCTGTATGGCGATATTGCCGATCAGGAAAAGATACAGCGCCGCGCCGATCATCCCGCCCAGATACAAATGGCCCAGATAGGCATTGTGGGTTGATTCCCAGCCGGTGCCGTTTTTGTTCAGTGTTGTAAAAGACGGCTCAACGGCGACGCCATGGCCGAAAACAGGCGCGTCTTGTGCACTCTCAAAGGCATCAGCCCAGATTGCAAAGCGGTATCCGTCCGCGCGCTCGATTATTCTATCCAGGGACAGATCG
>CAYSGL010000128.1:0-4806 GCA_964430725.1 uncultured Pseudobdellovibrionaceae bacterium | reverse complement strand
ATATAAAAGCGAGCAGACGCGGCTTGAAACGCCCGCTCAAGTGCCCGATATTGTGGCCAAAACCGCCATGGATTACGCGGAAAAAGTGTTCGATGTGCTCGGATGCGCGGGATTGGCCCGTTGCGATTTCCGTTATGATGAGGCACAATCGGGCTTCGAGGGGGTTTATTTCCTTGAAATTAACACCATGCCCGGATTTTCACCCGGCTCGATCGCCCTGATCCAGCCCGAAATGAACGGCATAACCTATGCACAGCTATGTTCCCATCTGGTTGAAACCGCCCAATGTCAAGACAAGGTAACCGCCGATCCATCCTCAAAAAGCGCTCTAACGCGAAAGAGCGCCTGATTGCGCTTGTCCGCCGTCTTGGGGTCGTCACGGCGGTCGGTGTCGGTGTCGTCTGGGTCGGTGCCTGGGTGGTGTTGTCCGGCGCAGGGGCCGCTTTTATCAATACGATTCAACAAAAAACCCTGCATCAAAGCGCGGATATGGGCTTTCGCGTGGCTAATGTTTATATCGAGGGGCGGCATTATACCGATGCCAACAGTATTCGCGCGATTGTAACCGTCAAAAAGGGCG
Organism: uncultured Pseudobdellovibrionaceae bacterium; assembly: GCA_964430725.1. Classification (GTDB taxonomy): domain Bacteria; phylum Pseudomonadota; class Alphaproteobacteria; order Micavibrionales; family Micavibrionaceae; genus CAYSGL01. The sequence goes on along the minus strand of CAYSGL010000128.1, from coordinate 4,226 downwards.
ATCCGCTTTTTTCCTTCGATGTCGCCGAGGCGCGCGACCAGATGGAGCGTCTTTCATGGGTGAAATCGGCGGAAGTGAAACGGCAACTGCCCGACACGATTTATGTGCGTCTGGTCGAACGTCAGCCTTTTGCCTTATGGCAACGTGATGGTCGCCTCTCGGTCATTGACGAAGAAGGGGTCGTTCTGACCGACCGCCGGGCGGCGGCGTTTGCGTCGCTGATTATTCTGGTGGGCGAAGGCGTACCGGAAAACGCGAAAGCGTTTCTCACCATGCTGGCGGCAGAACCTTCGATTTATGATCAGGTTGAAGCGGCAACCTTCATTTCGCAACGCCGCTGGGATTTAAAGCTAAAGAACAATATGACGGTGAAGCTGCCGGAAGAAGATTTGGGGCTGGCGCTTTCGCGCCTTGCCGCCGCACAAGCGGAAGAACGGCTTTTGGATAAGAATATTGCTGGCGTTGACCTGCGCGAGGCTGGCCGCTTGATCATTGAAACGCATCCCGGCGCGGTGAACGACTATCTAGGCAATGTCGCCCCCGCAGCGGGTAAGAGGATTTAGTCTATGAACCACCAAGGCCACCAAGCGTCTTTTCTCTCGTTGTCATCCTCCTCCCCGCGAAGGCGGGGATTGACCGGAGGATCCAGAGCCAAGCCCACTGGATTCCCCGCCTACGCGGGGAATGACATATGAGGGAAATGCGGTATGAACATCCGCTTGGCTACAAAAGAAGACAGCCACAGGCTGGAAGAATTAGCGGTTACTGTTAATGGCGAAGAGCATCGTGCGTTGGCGCAGTCTTATATAAATGCCACTTTCTCGGATGTCTTCCGATCCCCCACCTTTATTGTTGCGGATAAAGAGGGAGAGCTGATTGGCTGTGCGGCTTTTTCCCAAGAAATATTTACAGTAGGTATCTGGGGTATAAGCTGGGTGAGTGTGCATCCTGATCATGAACGGCAGGGCATTGGACAAAAACTGATTGAGGCTTGTTTTAAGGCGATAGAAAAGCGCGCCGGAAGGCGCTTTAAATACCTATCCCGGCAAGACAAGATTATATGATAAAACAGGGTTTCAGATGGCTGGACATGACCATGATGGTGGTTGTTTAATGGTAAAATATGTGGACGGTAAGGAATAATGAGTAAAGGCAAACAACGCGGGGAAGTGATCGCGGCGCTGGATGTCGGTAGCCACAAGATCGCCTGTTTCATTGGCCGCGTGCTGGATGATGAAGGCGCGATCGAGGTGCTGGGTGTCGGCTATTCTGCGTCCAAGGGCGTGAAGGCGGGCGTGGTGGTTGACCTTGAAGCCGCCGAAAGTGCGATCCGCCAGACGGTACAGGCCGCCGAAAATATGGCTGCCGATAGTTTGAAGGGCTATCCGCTGCGCGATGTGATTATGAATGTGCCGGGCACGCAAGCCGCCAGCCACGGCCTGTCCATCGATATTCAGGTGGCGGGCCATTCCGTCACCGACAATGATGTGCGCCGCGCGCTGGCCAAGGCGCAGGATCAGGTGTTATCGGCAGATTACGAACTGGTGCACACCATCCCCGTCGATTACCGGCTGGACGGGCAGGACGGGATTCGTGACCCAAGAGGCATGGTCGGACAAAATCTCAATGTCGGGATTCACCTTGTCACCGCCGAGCTTGGGCCGCTGCAAAACATGGCGAACGGGATTGAACGCTCGCATCTCGATATCGAGGCCATCTGTATTTCCTCTTACGCGGCGGGGCTGGCGTCCTTGGTCGAGGATGAAATGGATCTCGGCTGCACCGTGATTGATATGGGCGGCGGCACGACAAGTTTCGCCGTGTTTCAGGGCGGCAAGATGATTTTCGCGGGCGCGGTGCCGCTTGGCGGCTGGCATGTGACGAACGATATCGCGCGGGGTCTGTCCTGCGCCGTGTCGGATGCCGAGCGGATCAAGACACTCTATGGCAACGCCATGGCGTCGCACAATGACGATCACGAAATGATTGATGTACCGCAACTGGGCGATACCGACCGTCATATTCCCAACCATGTGCCGCGCTCGGTGCTCATCAGCATCATCCAGCCGCGCGTCGAGGAAATTTTGGAAATGGTGCGTCAGAAACTGGATGACAGCGGCCTCGGCCCCGCCATCGGCAAGCGTGTTGTGCTCACCGGCGGCGCGAGCCAGTTGCCGGGCCTGCGCGATCTCGCACAAACCGTCCTCAACAAACAGGTGCGCATCGGCCGTCCGATCCGATTGTCCAGCCTGCCCGATGCCGTATCGTCGCCCGCGTTTGCAGTGGCGGCGGGATTGCTTACTTATGTCACCGAACGCGCCCACGAAATGCCCGCCGAGATCATGGCGAGCGTCAAGGGCGGCTCATTATTCGAACGCCTCAAAATCTGGTTCAAAGAGAATTGGTGATTAACTTATTGTTTTTTATAGATTATAAACGTTTTGTCTATTATATAGATTAAATATTTGATTTTAAATGAAAAAACACTTATAATTGTAGAAACATTTATAAGGCATAAACAATGAAGATTCCGGATATATCGCCCAGTTTTGCTGATTTGCTTGAGGAAATAGGGGCTAGCCGCTTTGTGGAAATAGCGGGAAAAGCGGGATTGACTGATGAAAAGGGCCGCTATCTGCATTGGGACCAATTACGACATAAGCAACCGCCAGCAGGTTTAACGCTTAAAGAGTGGTGGTTGGGTATTCATATGGCTCGTCGTAGTGCTTCGCAAAAGCTTGCTTTTTCCGACAAGCAAAAAAGGGCTTTCTTTTATACCGAGCCGCCCGAGCTGAAGGCGTTAATGCGTTTTGTTGATGTGAACGCGGCAGGCTTGTTAGGCAGTAGCGAGCATGGGTTGAGCCTTGAAGATGGCGGTCGCTATCTGCGTCGTTCCTTAGCAGAAGAGCCTTTTGCAAGTTCCTTTATCGAGGGGGCTGTTACAACGAGAGATATCGCGAAGCAGATGATTTTTGAAAACCGTCCGGCTTATACGGCAGATGAGCGCATGGTGCTGAATAACTATCATGCCATGGAGTTTGTAAAGGCGAACTGTCGTGAAGAATTAACCCAATCCCTTGTGCTGGAATTACATCGCATTATGACGGATGGAACGTTGGATAATCCTGATGGGGTTGGACGCTTACGGCGGAGTGATGAAGACATTAAGGTGGTACATGAAATAAATGGAGAGATTGTGCATATTCCCCCTGCCGCAGAGGAGTTACCTGATCGACTTCTTGTGCTATGCCAGTTTGCCAATAAAGATAATAATGACTTGTCCTATTGCCACCCGTTAATTCGCGCCATGACGTTACATTTCATGTTATCCTATGACCATCCTTTCATTGATGGAAACGGTCGCACGGCGCGAGCATTATTTTACTGGTCCTTGTTAAGAGACGGGTATTGGCTAATGGAGTATACTTCGATTTCAGGTGTTATGGCGGAGGCCCCGGCCTCTTACTATAAAGCATTTTTGTTTACGGAAACGGACGAGGGTGATCTTACTTATTTCTTTTTGCATCAGGCGCGTGTGACACGGGCTGCGCTGGAAAAAATGCAAGTATATGCGGATGAAAAACGGCATGAATTTAACGAGTTTCAAAAAATTGTGGCGGCTGAAACAACAAAATATCCTCTTAATGACCGTCAGGTTTCTTTGTTGCAAGAATTTGGTGCGGGCCGAGAGCGTGAAATGCGCATAGATGTCTATCAGAAGCGCTATCGCATAAGTTATCTGACGGCGCGGAGCGATCTTGAGGCGTTGACAGATAGGGGATTGGTGAAAAAAAAGAAAGTCGGGCGGTCGTCTGTGTATCTGCCCTTTAAAAAATTGCCCTAATTTCGCCCACAAATCATACAAAAGTTATCCACAGTCTTTTGTGGTGTTTGTCTAGGCGACTCATCGCTTATATGAGAGAATTCAAAATCATGAATCGGCACAGAGTCTTAAGAGTCGGTCTTGATAGTGTGATGTAGGGAATTATCGGGGGAAACCACTGCTAAACCCGCCATTTCCAAGGCTTTTTTGAATTTTCAGGATTCAAAAACTTGGAAATTCGAATAGAATCGCGAACAGGCCTTGCAAGGAGGTTTTCAATGCTTAATTTACGAATTCAAAGAACAGAGGTACCCAAATTGTCCCCGAAAATCACAGTCGTCGGTGTGGGCGGCGCAGGCGGCAATGCCGTCAATAACATGATTGCTTCCGGCCTGGAAGGATG
>CAYSGL010000127.1:987-4818 GCA_964430725.1 uncultured Pseudobdellovibrionaceae bacterium | reverse complement strand
ACTTCCGCGCAAACCCGGCATGAGCCGCGACGACCTGATCAAAACCAACGCCGCGTGGGTGCTTCCCGCCCGCCTCAAGCAAATCGACGATGGACTGGCCGCGATGCTTGCCGAGTACCGCCCCGATGAGGCCGCGATCGAGGAAACTTTTATGAACAACAATCCCGCCTCCGCCCTCAAGCTGGGGCAGGCGCGAGGAGTCGCCATGCTCGCGCCCGTGCGCTATGGTATCGCGTGCGCCGAATACACGGCGAATATGGTTAAAAAATCCGTGGTCGGCGCAGGCCACGCGGATAAAACACAGGTCGGGATGATGATTAAAACCCTTTTATACGGATGCGGGACGCCGGGCGCGGATGAAGCCGATGCGCTCGCCGTCGCCATCTGCCACGCCCATTACGCCCAAAGCGCCGCCAGACAATATGCAGGTATCAGATGAATAGTAACCCCTCACCCGTCTTCGCTGCTCGCTCGGACACCCTCTCCCGCCGGGAGAGGGAAGGGGCCCGCGATAGCGGGAAGGGTGAGGGGAAAGGAATACGAAGATGATTGGAAAATTATCCGGCATTGTTGATTCACTTGCCACTGACCATCTGATTTTGGATGTGCAGGGGGTGGGGTATATGGTGTATTGCTCGGCGCGGACGCTTGCCAATGCCCATAAATCCGAGCCGCTATCGCTCCTGATCGACACGCACGTGCGCGAAGATCATATCCATCTATTTGGCTTTCTGAGCGCTGCCGAACAGCAATGGTTCCGCTTGCTCACCTCTGTGCAAGGCGTTGGGGCCAAAGCAGGCATGGCGATTTTAAGCACGTGCCCTGCCGACAAGATCGGTTTCATTATTGCCGCGCAGGATAAAGCCGCGCTGACGCAGGCCGAGGGGATCGGCCCAAAAATCGCCCTGCGTATCTTGACCGAACTTAAAGACAAGGCCTCGAAAATCGATTTATCCCCCGCGCCGACAAAAGGGGCGAAAGTCGTATCCATTGATACGCCCGCCGCCAGCGTCGATAACGATGCCGTCTCCGCCCTCATCAATCTCGGTTACGCTCGCGCCGATGCGTATCAGGCGGTGATGCAAGCGAAAACCAAAGCCAACGATAACGAAGCGGGCGATGTGGGTGCGATAATCCGCCTTGCCCTGAAAGAACTATCCGCATGAGTATTAATCCCGCCCTCGATAAACAGCGCATGGACGGTGAAGGGTTTGAGGAAAATCCCCTGCGTCCGCTCAAGCTCGACGATTTTACGGGCCAGCAGGCGTTGCGCGAAAATCTCAAGGTGTTTATCGAGGCCGCGAAGACGCGGCAAGAGTCCATGGATCATGTGTTGCTGTTCGGACCGCCGGGCTTGGGTAAAACAACACTCGCGCAAATTATCGCCCGTGAGCTTGGCGTGGGTTTCCGCGCCACCAGCGGTCCCGTTATTTCCAAGGCGGGCGATCTCGCCGCGATCCTGACCAACCTGCAACCGCATGACGTGTTGTTCATTGATGAAATTCACCGCCTCAACACCCATGTCGAGGAAATTCTCTATCCGGCGATGGAAGACCGCAAGCTCGACCTGATTATCGGCGAGGGACCCGCCGCACGTTCGGTGCAAATTGATTTACCACCATTCACGCTCGTCGGTGCAACGACGCGCTCCGGTTTGTTGACCAATCCGTTGCGCGACCGTTTCGGCATTCCCCTGCGCCTTGAATTTTATAATGACGATGAATTGTGTCTGATTGTCGAGCGGGCAGGGCGCTTGCTTGATATGAACCTCACGCGCGATGGTGCATTTGAAATTGCAAGGCGCTCACGCGGCACGCCGCGTATCGCCGGACGGCTGACCCGCCGCGTGCGCGATTTCGCCCATGTCTCCAAAGCCGCGCAGGTTGATGCGAAAATCGCCGACGCCGCCCTCGCACGCCTTGATGTCGATGGCTCCGGCCTTGACTCGATGGACCGCCGCTATATGAAGGCGATTATCGAGAATTACAATGGCGGCCCTGTCGGGGTTGAAACCATTGCTGCCGTCCTCTCGGAACAGCGCGACGTCATTGAGGATGTGATCGAACCCTATCTGCTCCAGCAGGGCTATATCCAGCGCACCCCCCGTGGCCGCGTGATCGCCGGGAAGGGGTATACGGTTTTCGGCCTCGCCCCGCAGCAACCGGATCAAACCGCTTTATTTGAAGAATAATTACGCCATAATGTCATCCTCCGGCTTGACCGGGGGATCTAGAGCTTCTGGCCCGAGATCCTCTGCTTTTACGAAGGATGACATAAAACAAAACTAAGGAAGAACATGGAACACGCCGTTGATTTTCGCGTTTATTACGAAGATACCGATGCGGGCGGCATTGTCTATCATGCCAGCTTCATCCGCTTTTGCGAGCGGGGGCGGTCCGAGCTCCTGCGCAGCGTGGGAATCACCTGTCCCGACCTCGATGAGCAGATCGGCACGAAATTCGTGGTCAGGCATTTGGAATGCGAATATTACCGCCCCAGCCGTCTGGACGACCTGTTAACGGTCAAATCTTGTGTAATTTCCATGAAAAACTCATCTTTTACGATGAAACAGTCTATTTTTTGCCATGAAAATCATCTATTTGACATGAAGGTAACGCTGGTTTGCGTCGATCGTTCGGGTAAACCGATGCGCGTACCGCCTGTTTTACGCGATAAATTTGATCCTTATCTGGAGTTATGTGCCGATGAATAATATTCCCGACCGCGCCGTTGATGCCACCGCCTTGGCGGGGACCGTCAGCGGGCACGATATGAGCATGATCGGTTTGTTCATGCAGGCCGATATCGTCGTCAAGGCTGTGATGATGATGCTGATTTTCGCGTCTATCTGGTGCTGGGCGATTATTTTCGAAAAAAGGGCGACGCTCTCGAAGCTTAATCGCCGCGCGAATAAATTCGAGGATGCCTTCTGGTCGGGCGAACCGCTGGACAAGCTGTATCACCGCATCAAGAAAAGCCCGAACGATCCGCTACTCAAAACATTCTCCGCCGGCATGGAAGAATGGCATTCGACGGTCGAGGGCGGTATGCCGGCGCAAGAAAGCATGCAGGCATCGTTGCGCCAGCGTGTCGAGCGCGCCATGAGTATTACCATCGGTCGCGAGATGGACCGCCTTGAACGCGGGATGACCTTTCTGGCAACGGTCGGTTCGACGGCTCCTTTTATCGGGCTGTTCGGAACGGTATGGGGCATTATGCGTGCCTTTATTTCAATCGCCAATACCAACTCGACCGGCCTGGCCGTTGTTGCGCCCGGCATCGCCGAAGCTTTGTTTGCGACGGCGCTAGGTCTGGTTGCCGCTATTCCTGCTGTCGTGGCCTATAACGGATTTTCATCGAAGCTGAACCGCTATGCCGGCCGTCTCGATGGTTTCGTGAGTGAATTCAGCGCTATTTTGTCCCGCCATCTCGAGGGGCAAGAAGGGGCGACGCGCAAACAGCCTGCCTCTGGCCCTGCAACCACCCCGACAAAGGCGGCATAATCCATGGGCGTCAAAATGGACATGGATGGTCGTCAGCGCCGCGCCGGTGGCCGGGGGCATCGCGCCATGGCGGAAATCAATGTGACGCCGTTCGTCGATGTCATGCTGGTGTTGTTGATCATCTTTATGGTGGCGGCACCGTTGCTGACGGCGGGCGTGCCAATCGACCTGCCGGATTCGCAAGCCAAGGCGGTGAATGATGAGGATAACAAACCGATCGAAGTCTCCATGGCGCTTGATGGAAAAATGTTCGTCGGTGAAACCGAGGTGACCGAAGACCGGCTGATTACCATTTTACAGTCCATGACCAATAACGACCCCGACCGCC
>CAYSGL010000127.1:0-977 GCA_964430725.1 uncultured Pseudobdellovibrionaceae bacterium | reverse complement strand
ACCGCCGTATCTATATCCGCGCGGACCGCAAGCTTGATTATGGGCGCGTCATGCGTGTGCTGGGCGGAATCAACGGGGCGGGCTTTAAAAAAGTGGCGCTGATTTCCGAAAATGCGTCATAAAAGCGCCCCAAACAAAGCCTAGGTTTTTGCTATGAACGCGGCAATAGCCCATTCCCGGCAGATGAAAGATATGGTTCCCCAAGGGCCGGGGAACGCGCTTGTCTATTCCGTGTTGTTTCACGCGTGCGTCATTGGCGCCTTGATGATCGGTATGCCGCGTATTCACAAACCTGAAATTCTGGATACGCCTGTGCCGATCGAAATTGTCAATGTGGGCGAAGTCACAACAACCAACAGGCCGCCGGTCGAAGCACCCAAACCAAAAGAGCCGCCGCCCGAACCAAAACCCGTCCAGCGCACCGAAGCGCCGCCGCCCAAGCCGGCCCCGCCCAAAGTAACAGCGAAAGAACCACCCAAGGCCGTTCCGCCCAAACCGCCGGAACCGAAACCTGTCGAGAAAAAGCCCGAACCCGCCGCCGTACCGCCGCCGGATGCGCAGGTGTTGGAGCCGCCTAAGGAGGAGCCGAAGCCGCCAGAACCGCCGCCGCCGCAACCCGAGCCGCAGGAAAATACGCAAGAGGCATTTGATTCTCTTTTGCGCAACCTGCAGGACAGCGCGCCTGCCATGCCGAGCGAAGCGCCCGTTGTCGAGGAGTTGGAAGAACCGCCCCTGCCATCACCGATTGGCGATTTTTCCAAGGAGTTGCTGGTCAGCGAACTGGATGCCCTGCGCCAACAATTATCCCAATGCTGGAGTATTCAAGCCGGCGCGCGCTATGCTGAAAATCTGGTGGTCGAAGTGCGTTTGACCATCAATCGTGACCGCACCGTCCAAAACGCCGTGATTGAAGATCGCTGGCGGTATAATCAGGATCCGGCGTTCCGCGCGGCTGCTGATTCTGCTGTGCGCGCGGT
>CAYSGL010000126.1:0-4862 GCA_964430725.1 uncultured Pseudobdellovibrionaceae bacterium | reverse complement strand
AGACGCAGCTGGGTGAGGGGGCAGCCTCGACCGTTGGGATTAAAAACTGCGCGCTGCTTCCCGTGTCGTTTCTTAACACCACCCGTCCGCCGAAGCCTTGGCGTAGGCGGAAGACACCAAGGCCACCAAGTTTTTTCTATGCCGTCATGCCAGCGCAGTACTGGCATCCATTTATATGGCGGGACAATGGATCCCGGCCTGCGCCGGGATGACGTCCTCCCCTATATCTTGGCATCCTTGGTGTCTTGGCGTTAAAAAATTTGAACAGTCGAAATACATCCGTAAGACAGAAGCTGACGCTCTTACCTTAACCCCTCATTGGCCGGCGCGGTTTTCGCGCGCTTGCTGGAGAAAAAGGTAAAGCCATTGGGCAAGATATAAAACGCCACCGAGCCCAACTTTGCCCACTCCTGCCGCAGCACCGATTCCGCCGCCAGCGCAACCAGCGAGCTATTAAATAATATCCCGGCGGTCGGATTGGGATTTTCCTGCACATAGGCTTTTGCCTTATACCACACACGGACAAGCCCCCTGCTATCCTCTGGAATAACAGCCGCTCCTTTTTCTTTTTCCGCGATGCCCAGCTTGACGCCGAACCCGATCAGCGACAAGGACGAGGCAATCATCTCGCCATATTTCACCTCACCGCCCATGCCGCCGACATTGGCGCCGCCGAGCAGCATCGCACCCATCGCGCCCACGCGCATCACCGCCATACACTCCCACGGATAATCTTTCGGATTCTTGAGCCAGTTGACGATAGCATTCTGATCCTGCGGATCAATATACGAGCCTATATTCTCGGGGGTCACCTTCGGATCGCCATAGCGAAACAGATGCTGACACGCCAGCAGGCCAATGCCCGCGCCAAACACGCCCCAATGGTTGTTGTTCAAGATACTTTGATACAAAAAAAGCACATCGGCTGTGGCCGCAGTCGCCGCTGCCGATTTACTCGGATAATGCTCGATTAAATAACCGATCCGGCCCAACACCGGATCGGCCGCTTTGCGAAAGCCTGCGCGCAACGCGCTCTCTTGTTTCTTCTCATCGGACATGAATGAGGATATGACACGCCCAAAATACTTATGTCAATATTTAACTGTACCGCACCTGTAATACAGGCTGGGCCGCTGGCGCCCTGCGCGCGCCGGCCGGCATATGCGGCGACCAGTGGCCGTTGGTATTGTTGCCCTTGGGCAAGGCCCCTGCGCGGCGGCACATATGGGAAAAATCCCCATGGGCGGCTTTGCTATGGCCCTCTTCCGTGGCGGCGGCCCGATAATACAGCATCAGGAACACCCTGATTGCCGCCGTTAACGAGCTGTTTTTCGCCTTTTTCATCTGAATCAGCGAACAAAGCTGGTGAATCGTGCACCGCTCGCGCTCCGCTATTTCATAAAGAGATTGCCACATCTCCGGCTCCAGCCGAACCGAGGTCCGTCGGCCATTGATGGTGATGTTTTTGGATATCAAAGAACTCTTGTAATCGTTTGTTTGCTCTTGAGGTTTCATAATTTCCTTATTCCCCGCTGATAAGTAATTTTATAAACCTATGATATAATAAAAAAATATTAATGCAACCTTAAGGTGTATATTAATTTTCATCTGTGGATAAGGCGGTGATCGACAAAGCGTGCAAACCAGTCTTGAACTGGGGGGAAAGAACGTCATATATCATCCGCTGACGCGCGACGCGGCCCCGGCCTGTGAAGGCATCGGCAATAATTTTGACGCGGAAATGGGTCTGTCCCGTCCCGTCATGCCCGGCATGTCCAAGATGCTTGTCGCTGTCATTGATCACGACGAGTGAATACGGCTTGAAAGCCGCTTCCAGCGCTGATTTGATTTGCTCTTCCATGGTCATAAATCGCATAATAAGAGGGATATGCCGAGAATCCAGTTAAAACCGCAATCACCCGAATTCGCCGATGAAAAACCACGGCGGGTGGCGCGTGTCTGCGATATGCCGGGCTGCCGCGCGGAGGGGCAACACAAGGCGCCCAAGGACCGCTCGCTCAGCGAGCATTACTTTTTCTGTTACGAGCATGTCAGCGACTATAATAAGGCATGGGACTTTTTTTCCGGCATGAATGATTCCGAAATCCAGGACCATATCTTCAAAAGCTATTACGGTGACCGCCCAACCTGGCGTTATGACGTCGATGGCGCGCGCGAGGATTTGCTCTATCGCGCCGCCTGGAAAACCTATCACAATACCGAAGAAGACCCGCCAGAGACCAAAGGCTGGCAGCGCACCCTGCCCGAGAATTCACCCGAGGTTGAGGCACTGGCTATTTTCGGGCTGGAACCGCCGATCGACCTTGCTGGGATCAAGAAACGCTATAAGGAGCTGGCCAAAAAGCACCACCCCGACCTGAACAAGAACGACCCGAAGGCCGAGGAACAGCTTAAGAAAATCAACATGGCCTATACCGTCCTGAAACTCGCGCATGAGAAGTTTGCGAATATCTAAATGTAACCCACCATGGCACTATGAACACCAAGCGCCCCTCCTGTTGTCATCCCCCGGCTTGACCGGGGGATCCAGAGCTACCCCCACTGGATTCCCCGCCGGAGTTTACCCCCGCGAAGGCGGGGGCGGGGAATGACATTTCAAGAGTGATGCCTTGGTGGTTAAATCCTCAAAACCCTGTTTTTTCCCTGAAATCCATGCTTTAAATAAAGCCAGACATGAAACAAAATATATTAAGAATATCAATCGAACGCCCTATTGATGACGTATTCGATTACACAATCAATCCGGCGAACACCCCTTTATGGATCGAGAGTGTTTCAGAGGAAAAAACTTCGGCATGGCCGATTGAACTAGGAACCGAGTACAAAAATACATCGGACGGCATCATTTGGAATAGTTACAAGGTATCTGCCTTGGCTCCGAACACCTTATTCCAGTTAACCTCTATAGACGGTAATTTTCATGTCCGTTACAGTTATAAGGCAGAAAGCGACACTCAAACCGAACTTGAATATAACGAATGGGTTGAGAACGGTGAAATAGAATGTCCGTTTTCACAAGAGCCGCTCGAAGTACTGAAACAAATCCTTGAAAAGCAAGTAACTTAATTATGACCGACACGATCAAAAAAGAAAAAGAACCGATGAACGCCTCGTTCGATATCACCCGCGTGGCGAACAAGGACGGTAAATACACCACTATCCCCGATACGAAATACGATGTGCGCGACACGTTCGGCCTTGATATCGACTGGCAGGTGCCGGGCTTTAAAGACGAAACGCAAAATGTGCCGGAGATAGACCCGACCTACCAGTTCGATCACGCCACCACCATGGCGATCCTCGCAGGCTTCGCCCACAATCGCCGCGTGATGGTGCAGGGTTATCACGGGACGGGAAAATCAACACACATCGAACAGGTCGCGGCCCGCCTTAACTGGCCGTGCGTGCGCATCAACCTCGATAGCCATGTCAGCCGTATCGACTTGCTCGGCAAGGATATGATCGTCCTGAAAGAAGGAAAACAGATCACCGAATATATGGAAGGGTTGTTGCCATGGGCCATCCAGAACCCTGTCGCACTGGTGTTCGATGAATATGATGCGGGCCGCCCCGATGTGATGTTCGTCATCCAGCGCGTGCTCGAAGCCGATGGCCGCCTGACCCTGCTCGATCAGAATAAAGTCATCCGCCCGCATCCCGCTTTCCGCCTGTTCGCCACTGCCAACACAGTGGGCCTCGGCGATACGACGGGCCTGTATCATGGCACGCAGCAAATCAATCAGGCGCAGATGGACCGCTGGAACATTGTCGCGCAGTTGAATTACCTGCCCGTCGAAACCGAAGTCGAGATCATCACCGCCAAGGTTCCCGCCCTCAAAAAAGACATGGCCGAAGCGATGATCCGTCTCGCCGGCATGACCCGTCAGGGCTTTATCGCAGGCGACATCTCGACGCTAATGTCCCCGCGTACGGTTTTAAGCTGGGCGGACAACTACCAGATTTTCGGCGACCGGGAACTCGCCTTCCGTTATGCCTTCCTCAATAAATGCGACGAAATGGAATGGCCGACCGTGGCGGAATATTACCAGCGATGCTTTGGTGTCGAACTGTTGAAATCATAATAATTGTCATGCCCGCCTTGTGCGGGCATCCGGAAAATGAACAAACATTATTACGTTTATATTCTCACCAAAGCGCGTAACAGCACGTTTTACGTTGGTATCACTTCGAACTTACCCAAACGTATATGGGAACACAAAAATGAAATAGCTGACGGCTTCACAAAAACGCACGGAATAAAAACGCTTGTATATTATGAAATATGTAACGACCCTGAAACCGCTATACGGCGTGAAAAACGCCTAAAAAAATGGAACAGGGCGTGGAAAATGAAAGTCATTGAGCAAATGAACCCTGATTGGAAGGATTTGTACGATGAAATTTGTCAGTAAAGCCAGACCCCCGCACAAGGCGGGGGTGACAATTCAGTGATGACCGACAAAAACGACCAGATTGAAAATTTCAAGACCGCGACGGCGGCGGCGTTGCGGGCGCTCTCGGGCCGAAAGATCATGGATGTGTCGTTCGCGGCATCCGAAAAAATCGAAAAGCCCACGCCGACCGGCGAAGAGCAAAACCGCCTGCCCCTGCCCGCCCACGCGCTGGACGCGCACACGCTCGGCCTTGTGCGGGGCGCGTCCGACGCCAAAGCGCTGCGCCTTAAACATCACAACCGCGCCCTGCACCGGAAAAACGCGCCGATGGATTTAACCGCTGCCGCTGCGTTCGATGCGCTGGAACAGGCGCGCGTGGAATCGCTCGGCATGACTCAGATGGCCGGTGTATCGCATAATCTCAACATCACGCTTGATGAAAAAATG
>CAYSGL010000125.1:1882-4870 GCA_964430725.1 uncultured Pseudobdellovibrionaceae bacterium | reverse complement strand
CCGGAGGATCTAGAGCGTCTGGCCTGAGATCCTCCGCTTTCGCGGAGGATGACATGTAAAGTGTGTCAGCATTTTTCTCATCCGTGGGCTTCGCTTCAAAATTAACGCCGCGCCGCAATTCCTCGATATCGCCCGCTTTCAGAATGTCATCAAATTGCTGGGAAATGGCAAAGCGGACATACTGCAGACGCCGCACAAAGCGGCCTACGCCATACATGACTTTTGGTATATCCTGCGGACCGATCACGAACAGCGCGATGGCGAGGATGAGCAGTATTTCCGCCCAGCCCAGACCCATCATGGCTATTGTCCGCTTTGCTCGTCAGATTTTTTTGGCGATTTATCGTCGTCGGTCATGCCCTTTTTAAAGGACTTAATGCCGTTGGCCAGATCTTCCATAATGCGCGGCAAGCGGCCCGCACCGAAAATCAGAAAAACCAGCGCGACAACTATCAGTATTTGCCAGATGCTCGGGCTCATGGTGATTATTCCTCTTCGCCGTCATCATAGCCTGCGAATTCATCCTCGTCATCCCCCCGCGCACGCAGGATTTCTGCGGCATCTTCATCGGGGTTATCGAACAGGTCGCGCGTATCGGGCACCGTTTCGATGGCTGGCCGTTTATCGAGCAGGCCTGATGCTTTCAGATCATCGAGGCCCGGCAAGTCAGTAATAGCCTCTAGCCCGAAATGGTCGAGAAAATTATGCGTCGTCACCCAAGTTAACGGGCGCCCCGGCGTTTCGCGGCGGCGGCCCGGCTTCACCCACCCCATTTCCATGAGCATGTCGAGCGTCCCTTTATGCGTTGCGACGCCGCGAATGTTTTCCACTTCCGCGCGGGTAATTGGCTGGTGATAAGCGATAATGGCCAGCGTTTCCAATGCCGCGCGCGACAATTTCCGCTCCACCTCTTTTTCTACTTTTAACGCATCAGCCACATCGGGCGACGTACGGAAAGCCCAAAGCCCGCCGACCTCGCTTAACGTAATGCCACGTCCCTCATACATGGATTTGAGCTCGCCAAGCAATAAGGCGAGATCAGCCTCGCTGGTCAGGCGCTCGTACATCGCCGCCGTCGGCAGAGGTTCCGCCGAAGCAAACAACATCGCTTCCAAGATTTTGAGTTGCTGGGTTTGTTGTTCGTTCATTTTTACCACCTTGTTGTCATTCCCCGCGAAGGCGGGGAATCCAGTTATTGCGTTATCTCTTCGTACAAATCTTTCCAGTCAGGGTTCGATTTTTCAATTAAATTCAACTTCCACTCTCGATTCCACTTTTTGATGCGCTTCTCACGTTTTATCGCATTTTCCGGATCACTGAATATTTCGTAATACACCAGTATTTTAACACTATATTCGTTAGAAAAACCTTCTGTAATTTCCTCTTTATGTTCATACGTCCTTCTTAGCAAATCGGATGTCATGCCAGTATATAAAGTACCGTTTCGTTTACTCGCCAAAATGTAAACATAGTAGGCCTTCATAGCTTATACTGGATTCCCCGCCTACGTGGGGAATGACACCTAGTTACTGTTTTCTGCAAAACTCCATAACTCATTATAGGATATGGTCGCCTTATCGCATTGATCGGACATTTCTTGTACCGTCATTCCTAATCTCGCTGCTTCAACTTCCCAAAACCTAGTCACAAATTCATCTCCACCTGGCATTTTTGTGCTGGTTTGCAACTTTATCATTGAATCCATAATGCCACATGCTCCGGTCATTTTCGCAATTGCCAGAATCCCTTGTACATCAACTTCCTCCCCAGCATGAGCATTCATGGAGAATGTAATTAGAGCTAACATCGTTATCATTATTAGTTTCATAATCAATTTTCCTTGTTCATATTATAAGTGTACTAGTTATTTTCATCCAATGATGGCCTGTCGGCGGTGCGGAGATAAATCGGGCGGAACAGACCATCCTGGCGCAATTCGATTTTACCTTGCTTGGCCAACTCCAGCCCCGCCGTCAGGGTAGAAGCAAGCGAGGAGCGGTAATAAAGTTTATCTTTCACATTTTCCGGCAGGAAGCTGGTCAGCGTCGTCCACACACTATACGGCCCCGTTCGCGGCAGATTGCCAAGCATCCTGGTCATGCGCTCGACGGCCTCGTCCATCGACATAACGGAAAAAGTCGGCAGTTCGTAGGTTGAGTGTTCCGCGCGGCGGTTAATGTCGCCATAGGCTTTTAACAAGTCGTATAGCGACACTTGCCATTGGGCCTTATATTCAATTTTTAATTTTTCCGGTGCGCCACGTGCGAAAATTTCCGTACCGAGTTGCGGCAAGGTCATGAGTTTTTGCGCGGCCTCGCGCATGGATTCCAACCGACGCAACTGGAAGGCCAGCGCTTCCGCCATCGCTTCGCCGGACGGTCCGTCCTGTCCGCTTTGCGCGCCGGGCAACAGCAACCGTGATTTCAGATAGGCAAGCCATGCGGCCATCACCAGATATTCTGCGGCAAGATCAAGGCGTAACGCCTTGGCACGCTCGACAAATTCAAGATACTGGCGAACCAGTTGCAGGATCGAGATTTCGCGCAAATCCACTTTCTGGTTCCGCGCCATCTCAAGCAGAATATCAATCGGGCCTTCATAGCCGTCAATATTCAGCAGCAGTGAATCGGCTTCGTGATCGCCGGACGCATTGCTACGCGGCGGATCTTCCTCGAAGGGCTTTTGCGGTGCGGCTTCGTTCATATCGCTCCAGCGCGGCCTCGCTCATAGGGGGAGCAATAGCGGCGATTTCCTGCATTTCTGTTAAGTGGCCAGCGCAATATAGACCGATATCAACGCCGCTTTCCAGCATTTTGGCCGTTCTATCCGCAGGATTTCCCAAGAAATTCAGCGCTCCCATGGACACGTCATCACTCAAAAGCAACCCGTCAAACCCGATATCGCGCCGGATCGTATCGATGATTTTGCGCGATACGGTGGCGGGAAGGTCAGGATCAATGGCCTTGTAGATGACGTGCGCGATCATAC
>CAYSGL010000125.1:0-1872 GCA_964430725.1 uncultured Pseudobdellovibrionaceae bacterium | reverse complement strand
CATAATGGGAATCGACACTTGCCCGCCCCTGTCCGGGGATATGCTTGATAACCGGCGTAATGCCTGCCGCCAGAAATTCTTCGCACGCCGCCAGCCCTTTGGCCGCGACATCTGCCGGATCGTTCGAGAAAGCGCGGTTGCCAATGGCATCGTGCGTATCCGCACACAGCACATCAAGCACTGGCGCGCAATCAACATCGATGCCGACATCGTTCAGATCGCGGGCGATGATGCGTGTGGTGGTCCGCACATCCTCGACGCTCTCATGGTCGCGGGCGGATTTGCACTTGCCCCAATTCGGTTCGGTCATCCGTTGAACCCGCCCGCCTTCCTGATCAATCAGGATCGGACACTCGCGGCCGACAGACGCGCGCAAGTCTTTTACCAAGGCGCGGAGCTGATCGGGGTTATCGATGTTGCGTTTGAAGAGGATGAAGCCGAACGGGTTCGCCTCTGCAAAGAAACGCTGTTCATCGTCGGTTAAAGTGAATCCTGAACAGGAAAGAATAATCGATTTCATTTTTATTCACCCTTCGTCATTGCGAGGAGTGAAGCGACGAAGCAATCCATACGATATTCCCCACAGGCAACATAGTATGGATTGCTTCGCTAGCGCTCGCAATGACGGCAATCTATTTCGCAACGATCAGGCAGCTACCCGAAGCCGATTTAATCGCGGCGCAAGCTTTGTCCGCATCGACTTTGGCCACAGGGCCCGCCTGAATGCGGTAGAAAATTCCTTTCGCGCCCAGATCAGCCGTTTCAACACGGTAATCCATGTTGGCCAGCGCAGGGAATTTCTTTTGCAATTCCTTATAGGCGGTGGCGGCCTTGGCTTTGTCCGTGATACTGGCCAGTTGAACGAAGTGCGTGCCCGATGCGATTGCTTTCGGTGCAGCGGTTGCGGCACCGGCGGCAGGCTCGGCTTGGGCGACTTCCGCCTCGGCTGCTGCCTGGCGTTCAACAGGCGCAGGCGATATGTCCGTAATTTCCGACTGTCCCGCATTGGCCGAAACAGGCGCCTCCATAACAGGAACCAGATCTTCCGAGGCCACAGGTTCGCGCATTGGCTCGGCTTGCGTGGTTTGCGGCTGGGGCGGGGCATCCTCTATCTGGGTATTCAGGCCGGCAAACAGGTCGGATTTTGTCATTGGCTCTTCTGCGTCATTATCGGCCAGCAGGTTCTCAACCCGGGCATCCGGATTTCCTTGCGCGGAAAAGATTGTCGAATCGCGGTGCGGGATTGCCATGCCGCCCGGCTCTTCCGGTGTGGTTTTATATGCTCCGCTATCGGCGCGGATGATCGGCACTTCATTGGTGGCATCTTCGCCCGGATAGGCAATCCACAGCACCAATCCCAATAGGATCAATGCCGCAAATATCGCGCCGGCGGCAAATCCCCGGCCTCCTAGACTAAGTAAGCTCATAATCTTTTCCTTCCCGAATGAGGGCTCGTCGTCAAATTCATCCGCGTTTTGGTGTCTGCTCATGATTCGAAGATTATGAGAAAAAATCGGGCAAAACAAGGGCGGGAACGCCCGTTAACCATAAATATCCTATCCTGCAATTTTATCTATCGTCACCCCCGCCTTGTGCGGGGGTCTGGAATCAAAGGGCCATATCCCCGCCTTCGCGGGGATGACGACTTGTTAGAGTAATCCTTTATTCCGACATTCCGCGAAAAACAACATTCACATCATGAAAATTCATAATGACCAAATCGTCCAATTTTCTCGGCAACATCATCCCAGGTTGACGCCTGCGCACCTTCAATAAGGTTATTTATAATTACTTCAAGTTGCGAATAATCTATGCTTTCAACAACAATTACGTTTTGTATAACGGCAAAATAATTATTCTCGATTTCATTCG
>CAYSGL010000124.1:0-4904 GCA_964430725.1 uncultured Pseudobdellovibrionaceae bacterium | reverse complement strand
GATGTTATCAGCGACGTGTCCGGCGTGGCGCAGATGCGCGCGGAAATTGCCCAGCTGCAAAGTGAGAATGCCCGCTTGCGTGAATGGTACCAGACAGCGTTGCTGCTTCAATCGGAAAACCAGTCGTTGCAGGCATTGCTTGATCTCAAGACTGAGCCACAACACCGTTTCGTCACGACGCGCGTGGTCGCCGATACGGGAAGCGCCTATGTAAAGGGCTTTATCATTGCGGCGGGGCAGGATGATCGCGTCCGAAAAGATCAGGCGGTTCTGGCCGAGGGCGGTATGGTTGGCCGCGTGATTGAAACGGGACGGCGCTCGGCGCGTGTCTTATTGATTACCGATATGAATTCGCGCGTGCCGATCCTCATTGAAGGTAGCCGCCAAAAAGCGATTATGGCGGGAACGAACGATGATCTGCCAACATTGATCCATTTGCCGTCTGATACGGTGATTGAACCGGGCGCGCGGGTCGTCACCTCCGGTCATGGTGGTGTTTTCCCGTTGGGCCTGCCGATCGGCAGGGTGGAAAAAAGCGATAACGGGCAATATTTCGTCCGGCCTTTCGCCGATATGAACCGCGTGACCTATGTTCGTGTTCTCGACAGCGCGCAAAATCCGAATTTGCGGCGCGGCCTGCTCGATTAAGTCACTCAAACATCTCTCTTCTTTGTCATCCTCCGGCTTGACCGGAGGACCTAGGGTGCGTGGCGTGAGATTCCCCGCTTATCCGGAGGATGACAATAAGAGGGCGTTTCAGGTATAAACACCCATGGCCGACACTTTCTTCGTCGAAAAACTTCTCTGGATGGCGCGTCTGGGTTATGCGCAGGTGATGATCGCCCTTCTTTTTGCGTTGGGGCTGGTCAATGTTGCCTTGCCGTATGCGGGGGAAATACGCCCGTTGTTTTTACTGATGGCCGTTTATTATTGGGCGGTATTTCGCCCAACGCTGATACCGCCGGTTATGGCCTTTATCTGGGGCGTTCTGTTTGATGTGCTGGCCGGCTTTCCGATCGGCATGAATGCGCTGTTGCTTGTTTGCGTCCGATGGATCGTCCGTGACCAGCGCCTGTTCCTGATGGGGCAATCCTACGGCACCTTATGGCTTGGCTTTGCCCTGACGGTTGCGGGATATAGTCTTGCGCAATGGGGGTTATTCGCCCTGATGTCTTTTTCGCTGCCCGATTACAAACCGGCGGCGGCGGCTGGCCTCCTTTCGATCGGGCTGTTTCCGGTTGTATCGCTGTTGCTGGTCTCGGCGCACCGGTTAATGCCGCATGATATGGCCGGGGGCTTGCGTTAAATGACTGGCACGATAGACTCGCCCGATGTTGGATAAAGAACAGGACCGCGCCGAACGATTTTCCCGCCGCGCCTTCGTGATCGGGGCGATGCAGGGCGCCTTGCTGTGTGTGATGGGCGGACGGCTGGCCTGGCTTCAGGTTGCCGAGGGGGGGAAATATAAAACGCTGGCGGAGAATAACCGGATCAACGTTCGTCTTGTCGTGCCGCCGCGCGGGGAAATTATTGACCGCTTTGGCGTTCCGCTGGCTTTGAATAATCAGAATTACCGGGTGATGATCGTGCGCGAGCAGGCAGGCGATATCGAAGAGGCGCTCGAAAAACTCTCCGATGTGATTACGCTGGACCGCCGGGCGCTTGATCGGGTGATCAAGCAATCGAAACAGAGCGCGGCCTTTGTCCCCCTGGAAGTCAAGGACAAGCTGGAATGGGAAGAGGTCGCGGCGATTGAGGTCAACCTGACCGATCTGCCGGGCATCAGTACGGAAGTAGGCGAGATCCGCACCTATCCCTTTGCCGAAGCGACAGCACATTTAATCGGCTATGTCGGCGCGGCGAACAAGGCGGATGTTGCGGGTGATGATGATCCCTTGCTGCGCCAGCCGGGATTCAAGGTCGGCAAGGCGGGGCTTGAAAAAACCTATGAAACGCATTTGCGCGGCAAGGCGGGGCGCGCCGAAGTGGAAGTCAACGTCGTCGGACGCGAAATTCGCAAGCTTGCTGTTAATCAAAGCACGCCGGGCAACAGGCTGGCGCTGAGCATTGATGCCGAATTACAGCGCGCGGCGCAGGCGCTGTTATCCGAAGTGGTAAGCGCCTCTGCCGTCATCATGGATGCTAAAACCGGCGCTCTTTACGCGATGGCGTCTTACCCTGCCTTCAACCCGAATTTTTTTACCGACGGCATCAGTCACGAACGCTGGGAAGAGTTATTGGCCGACATCGCCAACCCCATGACGAACAAGGCGATCGCCGGTCAATATCCACCTGGTTCGACCTTTAAAATGATTACGGCGCTGGCAGGGTTGGAAGCGGGCGTTATCGATCGTCATTGGAGCGTCTTTTGTCCCGGCCATTATGATTACGGCAACGGGCGTTATCACTGCTGGAAGCGCGGCGGTCATGGCACGGTCAATCTGTACCGGGCGCTGATGGAATCATGCGACACGTATTTCTACAAAATGTCGACCGATGTCGGGATTGATAAAATCTCTGAAATGGGGCGTCGCTTCGGACTAGGCGCACGCACAGGGATTGAGCTGTCCGAAGAACGCCCGGGCCTGATGCCGACGACGTCCTGGAAAAAATCCTCGCGCGGCGAAAGCTGGTATCCCGGCGAAACCGTCGTGGCCAGTATCGGTCAGGGATATATGCTGACCACGCCGTTGCAATTGGCGGTGATGACCGCGCGGCTGGTCAATGGCGGGCGGGCGGTCAAGCCATGGCTGGTCGGCGTTGATGGGGGCAAGGTTTTGCATGACGGAAATTGGCCGGATATTGGGATCAAGCCTGCCTATCTCGACTTGGTCAAGGAAGGGATGGATGCGGTGGTTGTTAATCCACGGGGAACGGCGCACCGCTCCCATATCGCTGAGCCGGGCATGGCGATGGGCGGCAAGACCGGCACCGCACAGGTCAAGCGCATTACCAAGCAAGAGCGCGCCATGGGTATCAAGAATGAAACGTTGGAATGGCGTTTCCGTCACCACGCGCTGTTTGTCGGTTATGCGCCGGTGCATGACCCGCGCTATGTCTGTTCGGTCGTGGTTGAACATGGCGGCGGTGGCTCTGCGGCGGCGGCCCCGATCGCGCGCGATCTTTTGCGCTTGACCCAGCAACGCAATCCGGCGGCGACACCGATTGCAGCGCCGGATATGGGCGGGGAGGGATAAAGCATGGCCGACTCTCTGCGCTTTTCGGCGGAACCGACGATCATCTATAAATTAAAGCATTTGAACTGGGGGCTGGTTCTATTGCTCAGTTTGCTGGCCGGCATCGGCTTTTTGTCCCTGTATTCGGCTGGCGGCGGACAATGGGAACCGTGGGCGGGGCGGCATATAACGCGTTATGCCCTGTTTGTTGTGATGATGATTGGCGTGGCGCTGATCGATATCCGCTTTTGGTACCGCATGGCCTATCCGATTTATGCGATCGGCTTTGTCCTGTTGATCATTGTCGAGATTATGGGGCATATCGGTATGGGGGCCCAGCGCTGGATCAATCTCGGCTTTATTCAGATTCAGCCCTCCGAGTTAATGAAAATTGCCGTCGTGCTGGCGTTGGCCCGTATGTTCCACAGCGCGACGATTGAGGATATGCGCTCAATGCGTTTTTTAATGCTCTCCGCCATTCTGATCGTGGCGCCCGTCGGCCTTGTGTTGATCCAGCCGAATTTGGGTACGGCGGTCATTCTTATTGCAATCGGCGGGGCGATGTTGTTTCTGGCAGGGGCGCCGATCTGGATTTTTCTGGCGGGCATTGGCGGGGTCGTGGCGGCGGTGCCTGTTGTCTATACCTTATTACACGATTACCAAAGGCGGCGTGTCGACACATTCTTGAACCCCGAAAGCGATCCGCTTGGCGCGGGGTATAATATCATTCAATCGAAAATCGCGCTCGGGTCCGGCGGGATCGAAGGCAAAGGGTTTTTGAACGGCACGCAAAGCCACCTGAACTTCCTGCCCGAAAAACAGACCGACTTTATTTTTACCCTCTGGGCTGAAGAATGGGGTCTGATTGGCGGCGCGGCGTTGCTCGCCTTACTCGGCGCAATCTTTCTATACGGGATTATATTGGCGCATAAATGCCGCCATGGGTTTGGCCGCCTGCTTGCGCTCGGCCTGACGGTGAATTTCTCGCTCTATGCTTTTATTAATATATCGATGGTGATGGGCCTTATTCCCGTTGTGGGCATTCCCCTGCCGCTCGTCTCTTACGGCGGTACGGCGATGATGGCGGCGATGGTCGGCTTTGGCTTGATCCTGTCCTGTTCCATCCATCGCGACGTCAAATTGCCGAGGATGTAGGACATAGTTACAAGTTTCAAGTTACGAGATTCTTGCAACTTGCATCTTGAAACTTGCAACTATCATGCCGCCCTCACGCCTTTATCGGCCAGCAATTGCTGCAACTCGCCGCTCTCATACATTTCGCGCACGATATCGCATCCGCCGATAAACTCGCCCTTCACATACAGCTGGGGGATGGTCGGCCAGTTGGTGAATTCCTTGATGCCTTCGCGCACATCCATATCGTCGAGCACGTTCACGTCTTTGAACTCAACGCCGACCATAGACAAAATCTGCACGACAGCGGCGGAAAAACCGCATTGCGGAAAGGCCTTGGTGCCCTTCATATACAGCACAACATCGTTGCTGGTGATGTCTTGTTGAATCTGGTCGAATACGGGATTGCTCATTGCTACGCTTTCTGGTCTGGGGTTGCCGTCTGGATTGCCATGGCATGCAGGTCGGTGCCCATTTTGCCTTGCATGGCCTGATAGACCATCTGGTGTTGCTGCACACGGCTTTTGCCGATGAAGCTGGGGGAAACAATCAGCGCGGCATAATGGTCGCCATCTCCGCGCAAATCGGAAATGG
>CAYSGL010000123.1:0-4961 GCA_964430725.1 uncultured Pseudobdellovibrionaceae bacterium | reverse complement strand
CCGCGAGGTCGCCTGCGGCCCTGATCAGGCCGCCCATCTCCCTCAGCCTCAGCGCTTCGCGCTGTGTCGGGGAGATGGCTGTGCAAAAATCATAATTTGAAGACTTGCCACCTCTCCGACACGCCGCAGCGCGGCGGGGTTGAGAGAGGTGGCTTTACGAAAGTTAGCCTATTTTTTAACAAGCACCGCCGTAAAAAACCCATCAGTCCCATGCGCGGCAGGCGAGAGGCACAAATACGGCCCAGCACATGGCGGGGTGCCGCCAAAATCCCAGGCCTGTTCAAGCGGCATCACAGAAAAGTCAGGGTGGGTCGCCAGAAATTTTTCAACCTGTTGTTCGTTTTCCTCAGGGAACAGCGAGCAGGTCGCGTACACAAGCCGACCGCCCGATTTAACCTTATCCGCGACTTTATCCAGTATCTCCGCTTGCAGCGCCACAATTTGCTCGAGAGACGGACCATATTGCCGCCAACGCAAATCGGGGTTACGCCGCCACGTGCCCGACGAACTGCACGGGGCATCGACCAGCACAATATCCATCGTTTCCTTTTGACGGCGCAACCATTTGCGGTGCTGTTCATCGGCCAGTGAGCGCAACTCTACATTATGAATGCCTGCCTTGCGATAGCGCGGCTTGCCTTTGTCAAGGCGGCGCGTGTCATTATCCATCGCGACAATATTTCCCTTGTTGTTCATCATCGCGGCAATGGCAAGTGTTTTTCCGCCGCCGCCTGCGCAATAATCAAGCACACGCATCCCCGGCTTCGCCCCTGTCAGCAGCGCGATTAACTGCGAGCCTTCATCCTGAATATCGACCAGCCCTTTTTCAAAGGCTTTGGTTTTGCCCATAAAGCTTTTCGCGGGCGCGCGCAGGGCCACGGGCGAATACAATCCGGCCTGCGTCTCCAGCCCTTGTTCCGCAAGCGACGCCCGCACCTCATCCCGCGTAGCCTTGATGGTATTCACCCGCAGATCGAGCGAAGCGGGCATCATCATCGCGCGCAATTCGGATTCAAACTGGTCGCCATAGACATCGTGCAGTTTTGCCGCCGCCCAATCGGGACATTCCACCCGCACGGCAACCGGCATGGCGGGATCGTCCATGACTTTACCCGTCAGCGCGGAGAGCAATTGTTCTTCATCAGGCCCCAGCCCTTCGGCGTGATGCTTTCCGCCGTCGAAAAACTGCGCCGTCTGTGCCGCCGACAACCCGTCATGCAGCATCAGGAAGGCCAGCGTTCTGGTCCGCGATGTATCCGGCGCCCCGGCCTGATCGATGTGCCAGCCAAGGCGCGCATGATGCCGCACCATGGCATAGAGGCGTTCGACAATATCGGTTCTATCCTTAGAGCCGATATAGCGGCGCTTCGCCATAAAATCGCGGATAACATTATCCATCGGGATCGGCGCTTTTTGCATCCAATCCAGCAACTCGATACAGCTTTGAATGCGTGCCGCCTGTCTCATGCGCTTCTTCTAGACAAAAAAAGCCCGCCATACAAGGCGGGCCCGTTATCCGTTTGGCGAAAAAGCCTTTATTCGGCTTTTGGCTCCATCGGCTCTTGCGCATCTTGCGCCGTATCACCAGCGGCCGGCTCGACCTGCTGGGTCATCATTTCCGCGCATTCCGCCGGCACTGCCTCGCTGTCCAGCGTCACCTTGGCGCAATCGACATCCATCTCGACCATCTGGCCGGCTTCCTCGGCTTTTTCACCGGCCTGGGCTGTCATCGCATAATAAACCGGGGCGGCAGCAATCAGGGCGGCGGCGGCAAGCATCATGGCGTATTTTTTCATCGAAAGTCTCTCCCACAAGATCAAAAAGTCGCGCCGACATTAGGCATATTCGCGCATAAAGGCAAGGCTCTTCTGTTTACCCGCCCTCGCGCGCGCCGCCTCAATAAAAAACCGGCCTCTTTTGCGAAAGGCCGGTTTTCGAAAAAATTTGAGCGCCAATTATTCGGCAACAACGTCTTCAGCGGCATCCTCTGCTTTTTCAGCAGCAATTTCCGCATCCATAGCCGCGTCTTCAGCAACTTCCGCATCCATCGCGGCAGCGTCAGCTTCTTCAACAGCGTGTTCATGCCCCATATGGGCTTCTTCGGCATGTGCCAAAACCGGGCTTAAGGCCAGAAAACCCGCTGCAACCAGTGTCATCAGTTTTTTCATTCTTTTCTCCATCAATAATACAGGCGATAAGCCGCCATGTGAGACGTACACCTTACAATCTGAATTATGGCGCGTTTATGGCACGTGGCAAAAAACCCTGTGTTTCTAGTTCGTTATCAACAGTTTTGTCTCGCGCCAGCCGTAACACACTTCTTTTAAATTGCTCGGTCCGATCTCGATCATTTTTTTGCCGATGCGCTGTCCGCCCAATTTTTCATAGAATGATTTCGCGCGGTGATTGCCATCCAGAACCCACAAGCACAGGCCGTTCATTTTCTTTTCTTTCAGATTTTTTGCCGCCGCGCGCAGCAACGCGCCGCCGATCCCCTGCCGCCAGACATCGGGCAACAGATAGAGCGCGTAAATTTCCGCCGGATATTGCGGGCGAATCTTGGATTCCCCCGGCGGCGCGGTTTTGGTGCGGCCATAGGTCACAAATCCAGCGGGTTTCCCATCCATCTCGGCGATCAGGGTTTCCGATTCCCCTCCCGCCATCCATCCGCGCCAGTCTTCCTCCCGCTGTTCGACCGAGAGGCTGTCCAGATAGGCCTGATCGACCAGCCCGCCATAGGCCGCCTGCCATCCCGCTATATGGATGGCGGCGATGGCGGGAATGTCTTTTTCTTGCGCGCGGCGGATGTGCATGGAACCTATTTTCTCTGCAATCGTTGTTGGCCCGGTATCACGGTCTATTTTAAGGAGAACACCATGAATAACAACAATGGTCTTTTGGTTATTATCGCCGTCGTCCTGATCGCCATTCTCGGCGTTGTGGTCTACAAGGCCAATGAAAAAACGCCCGAAGAGAAAATCGCCGATTCCATCAGCGAAACAATCGACGATATCGGCGATGCCGCGCAAGATGCGGCGAATTAATCATTCGTTTTTCATCCCCCTCACCCTGTCTTCGCTGGGGAGAGGGAAGCGCGCCGGCAGGCGAGCAGGGCGAGGGGGAACAATGTGCATTCAATACGGGGCGCGACCCAATGTTCCAAGCCGCGTTGACATTGTATCAACACCCGTCACATGCCAGACGATCTGCTTGATATTCAGACGGTCGAGAAAAATATTACGCGCCATGATGCAGCCATCATTTTCTAACACATCAATCAAATCACGAACGCGCATACAGGCACGCAAACATTCCCTATCTTTATCGGACAGACTATCCTTTGCCTTTATATCAGTGGCATATTGGCCCAACAAAGCATGAAAGGGATGTAGACCCGCACCTCTCTGGCCAGTCATCATATAGAATGCCTCATGGCACATATCCCGCAAAATGCGCGATTGCGTTTTGTTGCATCGTTCCAGATTAGCGGCGCGTACCGGATCGAACCCGCTCAATATCATATATTTTTTATGCATGGCTTTACTCTTTGACACGAAACAGTAGGGAGCCTATCTTTCCCCTTGCTTACAAGCAAGAGGCTCCGCTGGCTTTCAACCAGCGGAGCTGTTTTCTAACTCTCCGTCCGGTAATTCGGGGCTTCGCGTGTGATGGTGATATTGTGCGCGTGGCTTTCCTTGAAGCCTGCGCCTGTCATGCGCACAAATTCAGCATTCCTTTTCATCTCGGCGATCGTCTTGTTGCCGGTATAGCCCATGGCAGCGCGCAAGCCCCCGACCATTTGGTGGATGACATTGCCGACCGGACCCTTATAGGGCACGCGGCCTTCGATACCTTCGGGCACCAGCTTGTTCGATTGTGTGACGCCTGCCTGAAAATACCGATCGGCAGACCCTTTGACCATGGCACCGACCGACCCCATACCACGATAGGATTTGTACGAGCGGCCCTGGTACAAAATAATTTCGCCGGGCGCTTCGTCGGTTCCGGCAAAGGCAGAGCCCATCATCGCCAGATCCGCGCCAGCAGCGATCGCCTTCGCATAGTCGCCGGAATATTTGATCCCGCCATCGGCAATCACGGGCACACCATGTTTTGCCGCTTCCTCCGCCACGTCCATGATGGCGGTCAGTTGCGGCACACCCACACCCGCGACAACGCGCGTCGTGCAAATGGAACCGGGGCCAATGCCAACCTTGACCGCATCTGCGCCCGCCTCGATCAGCGCCTTGGCCGCCGCACCGGTGGCAATGTTGCCCGCGATAATCTGCATCTGGTTGCCGCGCAATTTGCGCACCTCTTCCACCATGCCAAGTACGCCCTTGGAATGGCCATGCGCCGTATCGACGACCAGCACATCCAACTCCGCCTCGGCCAGCGCTTGCGCGCGCTCTAGATTTTGCGGCCCCGTGCCGATCGCCGCGCCCACGCGCAGACGATCATGTTCATCCTTGCAGGCATGCGGGAATTTAATCGCCTTTTCGATGTCCTTCACGGTCACCAGACCGATACAGCGCTCGTCATTATCAACCACCAGCAGTTTTTCAATGCGGTGTTTGTGTAACAATTTGCGCGCCTCGTCCTTATCGACCTTATTATAGACCTTGACGATATTCTCAGCCGTCATCAGCTCGCGCACGGGTTGCGCCTTGTTTTCGGCGAACCGCACATCGCGGTTGGTCAGGATACCGACCAGCTTGCCGGATTTTTCTTCGGTGACCGGAATGCCCGAAATGTTAAACCGCGCCATCATCTCCAGCGCGTCGCCGAGGCTCGCGTTCGGATCAATCGTAATCGGGTTCACCACCATGCCGCTTTCATAGCGTTTGACGCGGCGGACCTGTTCGGCCTGTTCTTCGATGCTCATATTGCGGTGGATGATGCCAAGGCCGCCATGCTGGGCCATGGCAATCGCCATCTCGCTTTCCGTCACCGTATCCATG